>JAZRVB010000066.1:0-2503 GCA_045598885.1 Bacteroidales bacterium | reverse complement strand
ATTTCGAGGAGAACCAGCTATATCCGAGTTCGATTGGAATTTCTCCGCTAGCCACACCTCATCCGCCACCTTTTCAACGGGGGTCGGTTCGGCCCTCCATGGAGCTTTACCTCCACTTCAGCCTGGACATGGCTAGGTCACTCGGTTTCGGGTCTATCTCATTAAACTTAACGCCCTGTTAAGACTCGCTCTCGCTGCGGCTCCGTTCCTGAAGAACTTAACCTTGCTTAATAAGATAACTCGCCGGACCATTCTACAATAGGTACCATATCACCCCTTGACGGGCTCTATGTGCTTGTAAGCATATGGTTTCAGGTTCTTTTTCACTCCCCTCCCGGGGTTCTTTTCACCTTTCCTTCACAGTACTCTTCGCTATCGGTCATCAGGGAATATTTAGGCTTGGAGGGTGGTCCCCCCGGCTTCCCACCGGATTTCACGTGTCCGGCGGTACTCTGGATACTGCTAGCTTCTTCGTCTTTTCGTTTACATGACTCTCACATTCTTCGGTGTGCCTTCCCATGCACTTCAACTAAAACTAAGAATACACGTTGCAGTCCACAACCCTGAAAGCATTTCTGCTCTCAGTTTGGCCTCTTTCGCTTTCGCTCGCCACTACTCACAAAATCTCGTTTGATTTCTCTTCCTCGCCCTACTTAGATGTTTCAGTTCAGGCGGTTCCCCTCATATACCTATTTGATTCAGTATATGATGCATGGTCTTCAACCATGCGGATTGCTCCATTCGGAAATCTGCGTATCAAAGCCTGCTTACGGCTCCGCGCAGCTTATCGCAGTTAACCACGTCCTTCATCGGTTCCTGATGCCAAGGCATTCTCCATATGCTCTTATTAGCTTTACCTTTTGTATAGAAAGAATTTATGCTGATCTGTAGTTTTTTTACCCGACTATTAAAAATTTTAACCTTTTTAATTGTCGTTACTTCTCGTAGTTTCTTTCAATATTTGATCTATTCAGTTTTCAAGATTCTGTTATGTTGTATTCATTAAGAATACAGGTCAAAAGACATCTGGAATATCTTCTGAGCTTTATTCTTAATCAGTGGGCACAAATGGATTCGAACCATCGACCTCACGCTTATCAGGCGTGCGCTCTAACCACCTGAGCTATGCGCCCTTTGAATGGAGATAAGGAGGATCGAACTCCTGACCCCCTGCTTGCAAAGCAGGTGCTCTCCCAGCTGAGCTATACCCCCATAGGATATTTGAGTATCCTCAAAACTGAACAATGACTTTCCCCTGAACTAACCTTAGGATATGTTCTTTATTCAGAACATTTCTCCTTAGAAAGGAGGTGATCCAGCCGCACCTTCCGATACGGCTACCTTGTTACGACTTCACCCCAGTCATCAATCCCACCTTCGACAGCGTCCTCCTTGCGGTTGGACTACTGGCTTCGGGTGTTACCGACTCCCATGGTGTGACGGGCGGTGTGTACAAGGCCCGGGAACGTATTCACCGCAGCATGCTGATCTGCGATTACTAGCAATTCCGACTTCATGCAGGCGAGTTGCAGCCTGCAATCCGAACTGAGACAATTTTTAGGGTTTTGCTTTACATCGCTGTATTGCTTCCCTCTGTTAATTGCCATTGTAGTACGTGTGTAGCCCAGGTCATAAGGGGCATGATGATTTGACGTCATCCCCACCTTCCTCCGTTTTGTCAACGGCAGTCCCATTAGAGTGCTCTTGCGTAGCAACTAATGGTAAGGGTTGCGCTCGTTGCGGGACTTAACCCAACATCTCACGACACGAGCTGACGACAACCATGCACCACCTGTCTTTGTGCCCGAAGGCGACTTAATCTCTTAAGTCTTCACTCGATGTCAAGACCTGGTAAGGTTCTTCGCGTTGCTTCGAATTAAACCACATACTCCACTGCTTGTGCGGGCCCCCGTCAATTCCTTTGAGTTTCAACCTTGCGGCCGTACTCCCCAGGTGGATTACTTATTGTGTTTACTCCGGCACGGAAGGGGTCAGTCCCCCCACACCTAGTAATCATCGTTTACAGTGTGGACTACCAGGGTATCTAATCCTGTTTGCTCCCCACACTTTCGAGCCTCAGCGTCAGTTAAAGCCCAGCAGGCCGCCTTCGCCACTGGTGTTCCTCCTAATATCTACGCATTTCACCGCTACACTAGGAATTCCGCCTGCCTCTACTTCACTCAAGAACTACAGTTTCCGCCGCAACTACCGGTTGAGCCGATAGATTTAACAACGGACTTGCAATCCCGCCTACTCTCCCTTTACACCCAGTAATTCCGGACAACGCTTGCCACCTACGTATTACCGCGGCTGCTGGCACGTAGTTAGCCGTGGCTTCCTCCTCGGGTACCGTCCTTTTTCGTCCCCGAAGACAGAGGTTTACAATCCGAAAACCGTCTTCCCTCACGCGGCGTCGCTGCATCAGGCTTTCGCCCATTGTGCAATATCCCCCACTGCTGCCTCCCGTAGGAGTCTGGGCCGTGTCTCAGTCCCAATGTGGCCG
>JAZRVB010000065.1:0-8211 GCA_045598885.1 Bacteroidales bacterium | reverse complement strand
TCCCCCATCCCCTCCACAAGGGAGGGGCGTAGTCACCTACGTTGCTCGTGGGGTTTCGGTTTTATTTTTAATAATGTATACTAATCACTCCCCTCCCTTGTGGAGGGGCCGGGGGAGGGTCTATACCCTCAGAACTCCCTTTTGTAAACCAAATGCTCTCCAGCGGTTGAGAGCGGAACTATTCTCAGTCACTCCATCGCCCTTATTCTCCTCATAATTCATGAGATAGTCAATATACGCAGCGATGATAGCCATGTCCTCCGAGTCATTCTTGAAGCCAGGGCGAGGACGCAGACGGTCCTGATTGGTCTCGATGAATGAGGTATCGTAGTTACCCTCCTTGAACTGTGGCACATCGATGATACGGCGCAGGTAGCGGATGTTGGTCACGAGACCGGCCACCTTATATTCATAAAGTGCTCGGCGCATACGCTCGATGGCATACTCGCGCGAAGTCGCATAGACGATGAGTTTACCGATCATCGGATCGTAGTACATCGGGATCTCATAGCCCTCATACACAGCCGAATCGATACGGATACCCGGGCCATGAGGCTCGACGAGACGAGAGATGACGCCCGGTGCCGGACGGAAATTATTGTCGGTATCCTCAGCACAGATACGACACTCGATGGCGTGGCCACGCTGCACGACGTCTTCCTGCTTGATGTTCAATGGCTGACCATCGGCAATGGCAATCTGCAGTTTCACCAGATCGAGGCCGACGACCTCCTCGGTGATCGGATGCTCCACCTGCAGACGGGTATTCATTTCAAGGAAATAGAAGTTCTTATACTTATCGACCAGGAACTCGATAGTACCCGCACCGACATAGCCGACAGCCTTGGCAGCAGCCACAGCGGCAGCTCCCATCTTCTGACGGAGCTCAGGATCGACGAATGGAGACGGAGACTCCTCTACGACCTTCTGATGACGACGCTGCACGGAGCACTCACGGTCACCCAGGTGGATGACGTTGCCATGCTTGTCGCCAAGGATCTGGAACTCAATATGATGTGGACCCTCCACGAACTTCTCAATATAGACGGTGTCGTCGCCGAAGCCAGACATGGCCTCCGACTTACAGGTATTGTAAGCCTCCACGACGTCCTCAGCGCGGTGTACGAGGCGCATACCCTTGCCACCGCCACCCATCGACGCCTTGATCATGACAGGGAAGCCGATGGCCTTGCACACACCGACAGCCTCCTCAGCCGAGTTGAGCTGATCCTGCGTACCTGGCACAACAGGTACACCTGCAGCAATCATGTGACGGCGCGCCTGGATCTTGTCTCCCATATCGATCATGGTCTGAGGGTTAGGACCGATGAAGATGATACCCTCCTCCTCGCAGCGGCGAGCGAACTCTGCGTTCTCCGAGAGGAAGCCGTAGCCAGGGTGGATAGCATCGACCTTGTGTTTCTTGGCCGCCTCTATGATCTTGTCATAACAGAGATAGCTCTCGTTCGAAGGTGCCGGACCGATGCACTCAGCCTCATTGGCATAGAGCACATGGCGGCTCGTACGGTCGGCCTCACTATAGACGGCCACCGAGCGGATACCCATCTCGTAGCAGGCTCGCATCACACGGATGGCGATCTCACCACGATTGGCAATAAGAATCTTTCTGATCATTCCTTCTTATGTATTAAGTGTATTATATTCTCTACTGGGAATTATGTTCTTTTGTTCTTCTGTCAAAAAAACACAATAAACTTCCCGTGGCAAATATAATGATTTTTCTCATAAGCACAAAAAAAATCGGGTGAAAATCACCCGATTTATTCTTTTTTCACTATCTGCTTATCCATTGGCATTGATACGCTTCAATTTGTCGCGGCTCAGCACCCTGATACGACGACCATCGAGCTCGATGATCTCCTCCTTGACGAAGGTGGCCAACGTGCGGATTGCGTTCGATGTCGTCATGTTCGAAAGAGCGGCCAGATCGTCGCGCGAAAGAGGCGCATTGATCGTAATACCATCTGTTTCGAAGCCATATTTATCGATCAGGAAGACGATCGAATCTGCCAGTCGTCCACGGATATGCTTCTGTGTCAGGTTGACGGTACGCTCGTCGCTCGCACCCAGATCTGTTGCCAGGTTGCGGACGAAGTACATGGACAGCATAGGATTCTCCATACAGATACGCTCGATGAGATTCATCGGAATCAGAGCCACCTGTGTAGTCTCCATCGCTACAGCCTCAGTGACGTGTTCCTGAACCGCAAAGTAACTTCTGTAGCCGAAGTTATCGCCTGGACGGAACATACGCATGATCTGCATACGTCCTCCAATACCCAGTTTTTCCAGCTTGACGCGGCCTTTGAGCATGCACACCAGATAGACGGACTCCTCCCCTACCTTATAGATGGACTCTCCCTTGCGGAAAGTCTGGACGATGGCACTGTCCAAAATTTCGGTGCGCTGGCGGTCGAGGAGCAGATTCCACAGATCCTGCAAGCCACGCTTTATGTCTATTTCTGCCATGAGTGATGTGGTATATATTGTTTCTTTAGGATGCTAATTCTATTTTCTTGGCCTTGGCTAATGTCCTTCGGTTACCACTGGTAACTGAAGCCGAAGGTCAGCATCTCCTTGATCTGGAGACGATTGTCACGAGTATCATCAAATCTCGGATAAGCATAGACTCGAGCCGAGAAGAAACGACTGATATTGAAATTGAACGTATTCTCAAACTCCACCAGCACCGACGAGTAGCTGGTAAAGCAGTAGAGTCGGCTTGACCATGAGACGTTCTTACCCATCTTCCAATCCAGTTTGCTGGTCAGGGTCGAACCGAACTCATGCTTTGAGAACTCGCCTTCGGCAATACCGTAGTTAGCCGGATTGACGCGGTCGTCACGCACATATTTCAGGTTGTACGAAACTGGCGCCAGCATCAGCGAGTACACCATCTTCTTGTTCGGCGAGGTGTACTTATAGTCCATACCGACAGAGAGGTTGACCTCCAGAGGAGAGAGCAAAGTAGCTCGGGTCTCAGCGCTATTCGACTGGTACTGGTCGAAAATTGGCGTCTTGGCATAGACCTGCGTAGAGTAGTACCATTTTTTCCACGCCTTATAGCCGTACTTCATATCGAGCGACAGCTGGTTGTCCGACACCTTCATCGCATGCAGCGTATCCGCCTTGGTATAGTAGGCCGAGAGCTTCAGGTCGATGATCATATCGAACGTCGTCTTAGCATTCTCGTCGTAGCGATTCACCACAAGCTTCTGCTGACTGATCACAGACATGTTGTTCTCGCCACCCTTATACCAGTTGTCCGAGAGCGCTGTCTGCTGCATCTGCAGCGTATGGTCACCCTTCCAGTGCCACTTGTCGGCCTTGAGGATGATCGACTGTCCGAAGCCTTCGAGCGTAGCATCGCCGAGATCAAGCTCCGTCTCATCCACCAGTCGGGTAGTCAGCACGTTATTACGCGTGTCGATGATCTGGCTCTCCAGCGTCGGCATATCCAGCTTACGGCGAGCGAAGCGGAAGCGGCGCGGATCGATCTCCGCATATCTGTATCGGCTCACATGGCGCTCCTTCTCCATCAGCTGCTGCGCATCATAATGGTGCTCGAAGCCGCGGAGGTTGCTGTCAGCCATCGTTTCCAGGCTGTCACCCACGGCCATGTAGTCGCTCAGATGATATTTTGCTGTGTCTGCCACCGAGCCACTGCTCATCAGCGGCAGACGCATAGCATAGAGATAGTCCTCGTCCTTCTCTGGCAGCTGCAGGTTCATCACCACGCGGCGCAGAGAGTCGGCGCTGTGTCGTGCTTCATAGGGCAATGACTTCCGTACGCCAGTCTTCTCCTTGTTCTTATATGCTCTCCACCAGGCGCGAGACACGCCCTTCCGGAGTAGTTCCCTTTGGCCATCGGTCATCGGGATCTCTTCCGCCAAATCTGTCTGCTGGGATACAGCACTGATGCTATCAGTCACTTCCTGTGCAGAAAGACCGACAGCGCAGAGTGCAAGCAACAACAGGCAATAGAGGCGACACATTATATATAATATATAGGTAAAAAGTACAGCCGCACCGCCAGCACTTAAAGTACCAGCGATGCAGGGATGCGACGACAGTTATAGTTCGATGCCATGATCTGGCCGTATGCGCCAGCGCTGCGAAGAGCCACGAGGTCACCGCGCTTGGTCACTGGCAGGATCTCATCGGTGCCGAAGCAATCTGATGACTCACAGATAGGACCTACGACGTCATACTTCTCCGTAGCAGCACCTTCAACGGCAGAGATGTTCTCGATGTTGTGATGAGCCTGATACAGAGCTGGACGGATCAGGTCGCTCATACCTGCATCGAGGATCACGAACTTCTTATTGAGGCCCTCCTTGACATAGAGTACGCGGGTGATGAGCGAACCCATCTGGCAGACCACTGCACGTCCGAGTTCGAAATGCAGCTCCTGGCCAGCGCGCAGCTTGAGGTTCTCAGCGTAGTTCTTGAAGTAAGACGCGAAGTCAGAGATAGGATTTTTGTCTGGCTCGACATAATCCACGCCGAGACCACCACCTACGTTGATGGTCTTGAGCTTCACGCCCCACGCCTCCATCTTGTCCTGCAGCTCATTGATACGAGTGCAGAGCATGGTGAATGGCTGGAGGTCGAGCAGCTGGCTACCGATATGGAAGTGCAGGCCGATGAGCTCGACGTTCTTGAGACCGAGGGTGTGATGTACCACCATCTCAAGCATCTCCATCGAGATACCGAACTTATTCTCTGACAAGCCTGTAGTAATATACTTATGTGTATGAGCGTCGACATTAGGGTTCACACGGATAGCCACCTTGGCTACCTTACCCTTCTGTCCGGCCAGCTCGTTGATCACGTCAAGCTCTGGCACGCTCTCCACGTTGAAGCAAGCGATATTAGCGTCGAGCGCGAGATTGATCTCCCAATCTGCCTTGCCGACACCCGCGAAGACTACTTTGTCAGCAGGGAAACCAGCCTTGAGACAGGTCTCCACCTCGCCACCACTCACACAGTCGCAGCCGAGGCCGGCCTGGTTGATGATGCTGAGCACGGTAGGATCGACATTGGCCTTCACGGCATAGTGCACGCGGAAACCCTCATACTTGCCAGCCTCCGCATTGATCGTGTCAAGCGTCTGCTGCAACAAAGCTTTATCGTAGTAATAGAAAGGTGTCTGAACGCCTTCAAATTCTTTAAGGGGAAACATAGACGAAATGATAGAATTAAAAAATTAAAGAATGATAGAATGCTCCTGCCCCATCATTAATTTACGCGTGGCAGGAATTTTATCATTCTATAATTTTATCATTTTATAATTAATTGAAAAGATGAGCACTCAGCGACTGCAGCGCCTTGATCTTGTCCTCCTTCTTGATCAGGAGGCTGATGTTATAGTTGCTGCCACCGTAGCTGATCATACGTACTGGCACATCCTTCAGCGCCTCAACGACACTGCTCTCGAAGCCGAGGTTGTCCCACTTCATATCACCTACTACGCAGATGATCACCATGTCCTTGTCGACGGTTACTGAGCCGAACTTCTTCAGGTCGGTCAGGATCTCGTCGAGATGCTTGTCATTGTCGATGGTCAAGCTGACACCGACCTCAGAGGTAGTGACGAGGTCGATAGAAGTCTTATAGCGCTCGAAAATCTCGAATACCTGGCGCATGAAACCGTAAGCCAGCAACATGCGGCTCGACTTGATGCGGATCGAAGTGATACCGTCCTTAGCAGCCACAGCCTTGATCTTGCCAGTCTCTGTCTCGTTGCTGATCATTGTACCAGGAGCGGTTGGCTCCATAGTGTTGAGCAGACGGACAGGGATGTTATACATACGAGCAGGGGTCACACAGGTTGGGTGCAGGATCTTAGCTCCGAAGTAAGCGAGCTCAGCAGCCTCGTCGAAGTGGAGGTGACGTACAGGCTTGGTACCCTCTACGAAGCGAGGATCGTTGTTGTGCATACCGTCGATGTCGGTCCAGATCTGGATCTCCTCAGCACGGATGGCAGCGCCAACGATTGAAGCAGAGTAGTCTGAACCACCGCGCTGCAGGTTGTCGATGTCACCGTATGCATTGCGGCAGATAAAGCCCTGAGTGACATAGATCTGCTGCTCGCCAGCCTCAGCCAGCATCTTCTTGAGCTGATCCTCAATGTAGTGGAAGTCTGGCTCAGCATTCTTGTCGATGCGCATATACTCGAGCGCTGGCATGAAGGCAACCTTCACGCCCTGCTCCTGCAGGTAGAGATACATCAGGTTGGTGCTGAGCAGCTCACCCTGAGCCACGATGCACTTCTCCTCATAGATGGTGAACGGACGGTTAGCGAACGAGCGGATATACTCGAAGATACCCTTTGCCACCTGCTTAGCCTTAGCCTGACCCTCAGCAGTTGAGAGCAACTCCTTGATGACACCAGCATACTTCTGCTCCAGGCGCACGATCACCTCGCTGGCACCTACAGCATTCTGAAGGCGATAGTAGCCAGAGATCTCGAGCAGGGTATTGGTAGTACCCGACATGGCAGAAAGGACAACGATTTTTGACTGGCCATCCTCCAGCACGAGGTTGGCAACGTTCTTGATACGCTCAGCTGATCCCACTGAGGTTCCACCGAACTTAAGGACTTTCATTTCTTTGTATCTAATAATAAATTTAACTTATCAACCTGATAGAGACGCCCTCCCTAACGCAAAAGAAGACGACTTCGTGACTGCAAAAGTAGCGTTTTTTCTGCTATCCGCCAAATTTTTTAGCAAAAAACATGCGCAAAAACATGTTTTATAACATATTTTCGCGCATTTGACTATTGAATATTGAAATATTCTGGTATTTATATATACTTATTCCGTAGCGACCGCCTCCGGTGTCCACCCCTGGAAGAACTTCAGCACTCTCGCACGGTTATAGCTCTTATCTTCCTCCAGATACGATGAGTTCTGAATGTGCATCACCGAGCCATCCTCACGCAGCACCACCAGCACTGGGAAGCCGAAGCGTCCCGCATTGGCCAGCCTCCTGTTCGCGATCTGCGACTTCTCATCCTTCTTCGAAATATAGTTCACATGGATATACACAAAGTTCTTCTCGATCACCTCGCGGATCTCCTCACACTCCTCGATGAAGTAGCCGAACTTCACGCACCAAGGGCACCAGTTGCCACCCAGCTGGCAGATCACATACTTTCCCTCCGTCTTCGCCTTAGCCACCGCCTCATCAATCTGCGCGATCGGATCGAGCGTCTCATCATAGAACTTCTTCGCCTTCTGCTGTCCCACAGCCACCGAAGTCATCACCACTGCCATAAGCAGCATCAATAATATTCTTTTCATAATCTCACATTATACATAAATCCCTATCATTCACATAGCCATCATCTAACTCTGACGCCGCAAAGATACGCTATTTTCCAATCTCTTCCCAATATTTGACTCACAAAATGCCGATAGCAATATTAGAACTGCAAGTTAGCACAACTGCGATTCCACATATTCAATAGCGAGACCTAACAGATCAGCAATCTCTTCATTGGCAAAACCTTTGGAATGCATTCGCTGGACGGAACGGGCATTGGCGGCATCAATACCTTCTGCACGGCCCTCTGCACGACCCTCTTTCATGGCTGTGCTGATGACGTCATTCTGGATCATCACAGCATTGATATGCTCATCGTATGCCACCTTATCAGCCTTACTCATTGCCATATATTCAAGCTTGCGCTTAGCCTCCTGAAGGCCCGGAGCCGTAGTGTTATCATCTATCACACCGTCTTTCAGATACTTGATCCATTCTTCCAGATGATTCTCGGCGATCTTATCAAATGCATTGACACGGATCAGATAGTATTCTGGGAAAACCTCCTCCGGTGACTTCATATTGATCACCTCTTTCTCTTTTGTCGTCACCTGCAGCTCATCATGCTTCGTGAGGCCCAGGAAATGAGTCTGTCCACGGTATACATAATCTTCTCCCTTACCCAGGTCGAAATAGAGTATACTGATTGAATAGACTTTCTTCACCTGATCATACTTATTCCCCAGCTGTATATGCTCCGTGATAGCCTTAGCCACACCATATAGGATACGCTCCAGATAATACAATTCGCGTGTCAACTGAATCTCCACCAGTATAATTTCATCCTTACTATTCTTTGCCTTGATGTCTACTCGGTTGAACTTATCTGTGCTATCATTCTGATTGCTTTCACTCTCC
>JAZRVB010000064.1:0-1789 GCA_045598885.1 Bacteroidales bacterium | reverse complement strand
CGGAAAGTGTCTATCCTCTAAGGGAGACTGCAAGGAACCGCCACGTGCGGAACCGCATGCGTGGTGGTGTGGGAGGTCGGTAAATGTGAAAGTAGGAGGCGAATGCCTTTTATGATTAGCATTTACCTCCTACCCGATTATGATGTTTGTCGATGATTATCAGTTGAGTCCGAGGTGCCAGTCACTCCGGACTCCGCTATTTCATTGATATATTGCACTACAAATGGTCGAAGTTCTGGAAGATCGTTTATTAGGGTATCCCATAAGCTTTCTTTGCTAACTTGATAATACTCATGCACAAGGTAATGCCTCATACCACGAATCACCTTCCAAGGCACATCGGGATGTGATTCTACAAATTCATCTGTAAGTTTATAGGCAGCTTCTCCAATGATTTCGGTCATTTTGACGATACCATAATAACGCACCTTATCCTTATCCAGACTATCGAACGATAATTCAGGCATCAATGCTTGCAAACTATCAATCTGCTCTAGGATATGTCGAAGCCTATCGATATCTCTAATTGCTTCTCTCATAAATCAGTATTTTATCATGATTTGCTGATTCTACGGCAAAAGGCATCAATGTGCCTTCTTCAACAAGATCAATCTTTCTGCCGAGCATTTCCTGAAGCTGCTGCTGAATGCGGATGATAGTAAATAGTCCCACACGATGATTCTCCCTGTCGTATTGCACAAGGAGATCAATGTCAGAGTCTGGGCGCTCTTCACCACGGCTGAACGATCCGAAGACCCACATCTTCTTTATAGGCTGAGTCTTCAGATATGCTTTTATCTGTTCAAAGAAATGGTTATTCATAAGACCAAATGATTTGTTGGGCGCAAAGATGATGATTTTTCCCGACATCACCAAATAAACCAGAGGAAATCTGCTCCTTGAGCTGTGTATCCGTTAATTTCTCATTAATTATTTATGCGTGAAAGGGCATAAAATTACTAGATACAAAAATAAAAAGCATCCACCTCTACGCCGAGAAGTGGATGCCTTTTGTATAATGTTGTCGATGATTATCAGGAGAGTCCGAGGTGGTTCACTTCACCCTTGACCCTCGTGACCCTCGTGAACCTATGCGGCTATACTGATATCGTAAAGGTATTCTGGTGCGAAGTCTGCACCATTCTGCCATTCTACGGTATTGAACTTCACAGTGAACTGCTTGAAGTACTCAATGTCCTTCAGCGGTTCAAAGACCTCTCCTTTGAGCGAGGCGAGAAGATTGACAATGCGCACCTCTCCATTGTTGAAGAATAAACGGAGGCGATAGCCATCCAGATACTCTGCTTTCGTCACTTCGAGAAACATAGGCGTAAGTTATTTTAGTGGTTCAATCTTTATAAGCGGAGCACCCTCCTGAGCACGCTCCCAGTTTTGCATCAATTCTTCACGATGCAAGTCAAGCCACTCAAGGATCATTCGTACGGCACGACCTGGCATTTCTCCTTTTACCACACCATCTTTGATATTCACTATGATACGGTATTCTCCATACCACGCATGGAAATGTGGAGGCATGTGGTCATTATAATTCAACCAAATTAAGATTCCGTAAAAATCACTTATCTGTGGCATAATATACTTTATTTACTCTACTTCTGTTATTCATTATCTCGGTGTGAGTGCACACCTTTGCGCGGCAAATATACATTATTTATAATGGAAAAGCAAGTTTTGGGGATAATTCTTTACGAATGAGGCGAATCTTTCCTCGTTTTGACCTCGATTTGACAGGCTGCATTTTCATTCTTTGATCACAAAAAGCACCCAC
>JAZRVB010000063.1:0-1177 GCA_045598885.1 Bacteroidales bacterium | reverse complement strand
GCGCAAAATCACTCGACCAGTGAGCTATTACGCACTCTTTGAACGAGTGGCTGCCTCTAAGCCAACATCCTGGTTGTTTATGCAATCTCACATCGTTTTCCACTTAGCGTATATTGGGGACCTTAGCTGTGGGTCTGGGCTGTTTCCCTTTTGACCACGGATTTTATTACTCGTAGTCTGACTGCCGGTAAGCATTTCTATGGCATTCTTAGTTTGATAGGGTTCAGTAAGCTCGCGCCCCCTAGCCCATTCAGTGCTTTACCTCCACGAAACTCATTACCGACGCTAGCCCTAAAGCTATTTCGGGGAGAACCAGCTATCTCCAAGTTCGATTGGAATTTCACCGCTAACCACACCTCATCCCCGGTCATTGCAACGAACGTGGGTTCGGTCCTCCATGGAGTTTTACCTCCACTTCAACCTGGACATGGTTAGGTCACCTGGTTTCGGGTCTATGGCCACTGACTTCATACGCGCTATTAACACTCGGTTTCCCTGCGCCTCCGGTACTGAATACCTTAAGCTCGCCAGTAACTATAACTCGCCGGACCGTTCTACAAAAAGTACGCCACCACCCATTAACGGGCTATGACTGCTTGTAAGCACAAGGTTTCAGGTACTCTTTCACTCCCCTCCCGGGGTTCTTTTCACCTTTCCCTCACGGTACTGCTCCTCTATCGGTCATCAGGTAGTATTTAGGCTTGGAGGGTGGTCCCCCCGTATTCCCACCGGGTTACTCGTGTCCGGCGGTACTCTGGATACCCGCTGCTCATTTCCGTTTTCGGATACGTGACTCTCACACTGTGTCGTTGGCCTTCCCATGCCATTCTCCTAACAGAAATTTCACGTGATGCGAGTCCAAACCCCGAAGATATTGCTACCTTCGGTTTGGCCTTCTCCGCGTTCGCTCGCCACTACTTACGGAATCTCGGTTGATGTCTTTTCCTCGTCCTACTTAGATGTTTCAGTTCAGACGGTTCCCCGCGTATACCTATTGATTCAGTATACGCTGATACGGTATTGCCGTACCGGGTTCCCCCATTCGGAAATCTCCGGATCGAAGCTTATTTGCAGCTCCCCGAAGCTTATCGCAGCTTATCACGTCCTTCATCGGCTCCTGATGCCAAGGCATTCCCCTTGCGCTCTTTATAGCTTGACCTACTCAGAAGAAGTTCTT
>JAZRVB010000062.1:0-4341 GCA_045598885.1 Bacteroidales bacterium | reverse complement strand
TTAAACGGAAAGTGTCTATCCTCTAAGGGAGACTGCAAGGAACCGCCACGTGCGGAACCGCATGCGTGGTGGTGTGGGAGGTCGGTAAATGTGAAAGTAGAAGGCAAATGCCTTTTATGATTAGCATTTACCTCCTACCCGATTCAGGATGTCCATTCCTGCAACCAAGAATGGACGCCGTGCCCTCAAGACGTCCATTCCCGTAGCCAAGAATGGACGCCATGACCCCAAGCCGTACATTCCCGTAGCCAAGAATAGACGCCATGTCCCCAGAATGTCCGTTCCTGCATGCGGGATTTCAACGTTGCGTACACGACGTTGAAATCATAGTGGAAAATCCGCCGCGCACTGACCCCGCGCACCGGTTCCGCTTGACCCCTTTCGCCATTTTTCCGCTGACCCCTTTCGCCAAAATATAATTGACCCCGTCAAAGACTTGCTTTTGACGGGCTTTTTTGTATATTGAGATTACCGTCTTGGCTGATGGTGTTTTCAAAATTCAAAAATTATGTCAATAGAATCGTACACTCTGCTCATCAGATTGAACTCTCTGGCGAAAGCGTGCGTAAGACTGGCAAAGGGAAGTAGTGTAATCCATTTTTAATTTGACCCCTCAGCCAAGACGTTTTATGGGGTCATTATTAGAAAATTTTAAGGGGTCAAGCGGAAATCGGTGCGCGGGGTCAGTGCGCGGCGGATTTTCCATCCCCATTATATTTTTGTCACTCATAGATATTGCGCATTACCACACCGGAAGAAAAAGCGTGCGCAATCAATAACATCTTTGCAAAATACCCAAATAAGTGAGTTGAATCTCATTTTTTCTTGGATTTTTGTTTGAGTTATCAAATAAAAGCATATATTTGCAGCGTCAAATGAGACAATAACTCATTTTATTTTTATTGTAAAGACGCTTACGACGTCGATATCTTCTGTCCAAGAATCTCGCAAATTCTATACTACAGGAAGGTACGGCAACGTTAGACGTCCACTTTCGTGATTTATTAACTATTCAAATGAATGGTCTAATATATCGTCGGACGTGGGCTTCTGGAATAGGGAAAAAGAATTATAGGGGAACAAAGAAATTTGAATATAGATAGGCGTAACAAACTGAAAAACAAGATAAAATCGGAAAGATACGAGTATTAAATAATCTAAACGGAATAGCGATTTATTGGGGATATGTGGGAACAATCCCGGGAAAAGTTTCTATCTTTGTGCAGCGAAAAATAATTATTTCAAAGCACAAAGAAAATGAAAATTACTACTTATCTTACTTCAATCAAGCGCAAGGGTATTGAAGATACCCAGCGCAATGAATCTCACCTTATAGATATTATAGGGTGCAGTTGTGATGCGTACCTCGGCTTCCGAATCCGTGAGAAAGGAACGGATGTCAAGGTGCGTTCGGAGATTACCATAGTCAGCGAGTTCTGGGACGCAGACTCTTCCTGTTATAAGCGAACTAAAAGAGTTCCTTCCGACCAGTTGCAGATGATGAACGGTCTGATCAAGTCTATTATCACGACCCTGACTGAAGAGTTCTGTCCTGAGATCGCCACTCCTTCATGGGTAAAATCTGTTATTGCAAGATGCAAGCAGCCACAATCCCCCAAAGAGGAGACAACCAACCCTACCTTGACAGATAGAATCAATGAATACCTTGCCCAACATACCATGAGCAAGAGCACGGGCAACTTTTATTCCCCTATCATCAAAAAGCTGCATCGCTATGAGGCATACAAGCAGGAAATAGAAGGAATAGAGAACTTCCACTTATACATTGAGACAATCACGGCAGAGGACTATCATGACTTTGTGGAATATGTCACCAATGAGCATGTCCTGTATCAGGAGCATCCAGATTTCTATGAGCAGTTCAACCTTGGGAGGTTTACACCAAGACCTGTCACCCAAGGCAGCGAGTCTCATATCCTATCAAGACTTCGTGCCGTACATCACTGGTGCATGAAGATGGGTATAACCAAGAATGCTTCATGCAATGACTTCGAGATTCCGACACCAGCCTACGGATCTCCAATCTACATCGACCTTGAAGAGCGAAACCGTATCTTTGAAGCAGACCTTCGAGGAAAGTGTGCCACTATCCAGCTATGCCGTGATTTGTTCGTCTTCCAATGTCTGATTGGATGCCGAGTCGGAGACTTGTTCAGTTTTACCTGGGACAACATTCATGATGATGTGCTTCAGTACGTTCCGCAGAAGACCCGCAAGAGGCTTGACAAGGCAGTCGAAGTCCCATTGAACGACAAGGCAAAGGAAATCCTATCACGTTACCATTGCGAGGACGGAAGACTGTTTCCAAGAATGACAGTCTCCACTTATCTGTGCGCCTATGACCAAAGTATCAAGAAACTCTTCAAGATATGCGGCATCACCCGTATGGTCACTGTCCGTAACCCGATAACAGGTGCAGACGAGCAGCGTCCGATCAACGAAGTCGCATCAAGCCACATGGCAAGACGAACCTTTATCGGCAACCTCTATAAGAAGGTGCGTGATCCACAGCTTATAGGAGCCCTGACAGGTCACGTCAACGGAAGCCGCTCCTTTGCCCGTTACCGAGACATCGACGATGAGATCAAGCAGGATCTTGTCAATCTCATTAACTGAATACACATCTATAAAAATATACCACTATGAAAGTTACCGCTTTTATCCGTCAGACTTCAGCAAAGAACAATACATCAGACCAGACACATGTCTATTTCCGAGTACGCGACGGCAAGACCGACATCAAGGCATCGAGCGAGCTAACCATTAACCCGAACCACTGGAGTGCAGAGCGTCAGGGTTACAAGTCCCGAGTTTCCCTTGTAGCTGAATCCAAGCGTGTCCTTTTTGACAAGCAGGTCAGTGAGCTTGCCGCCCTCATCTCCCAGAAATATTACCGTGGTGCAGATGGTGACTGGCTCAAGAACCTCATTGAGGAGTATCACCATCCAGAGATCAACAACCGCAGCCGAGACAAGGAGAACCTGCTGGTCAACCGTATTGCTCAATATGCGAAGTATCATCCGATGACCAGGGCAGCAAGAGTCAAGCATGAGTGCAACCTCTCCAAGCTCAAGCGCTTCGAACTATACATGAAGACCGCCCGAAAGCGTCGTGGCTATGCGCTCAATGTCGATACCATGACGGCAGATGATCTCCGCGAGCTACAGGACTATATCCTTCATGAGCATGAGTATGTCGAGACCTATCCTGAGATCTTCAAGGACTTGAAGTCGAACTGTCTTCCTCGACCTCGTTCAGAGAATACACTCAATACCATCTTCCGACGCTTGCGAACCGTCATCAACTGGTGCATCAAGAACAAGTACACCCTCAATAACCCTTTTGGCAGCTTTGAGACACCAAAGGATCTCTATGGACCTCCCTTCTATCTCAATCTGGAGGAGCGAGACAAGGTGTATAATGCCGACCTGTCTAAGTGCAGCAAGAAGATGCAGGTCTATCGGGACATCTTCATTTTCCAATGTCTGATAGGATGCCGTGTCGGTGACCTGGTACTTATGACCAAAGATAATGTGGTCAACGGAGCCATTGAGTATATCGCTGAGAAGACCAAGATACATAACGCCCGAACCATCCGCGTACCGTTGAACGAAAAGGCAAAGACTATCCTTGCCAAGTACGAGGATGTGCCGAACGTGCTGCTTCCTTCGTTCAAGCCAGACGAATATAACCGCTATCTGACCAAGATACTGAAGCATGTAGGTATTGATCGTAAGGTTCCAGTGCTCAACCTGATGACACGAGAGACAGAGTTGAAGCCGTTAAGCGAGGTGGCAACGAGCCACACGGCACGCAAGACCTTCATCGGTAACCTCTATAAGAAGGTGAAGGATCCGAGTCTCGTTGCTTCACTCTCTGGTCACACTGATGGTAGCCGTGCCTTTGCCCGCTATCGTGAGATCGACATGGATATGAAGCGTGAGTTGGTGGAGATGATAGATTGATGTGCCTTCTGTTTTTGTCAGAATAATCGGGAGATATTACTCGCAAAGAACACTTTTTTGTGTCTATGTGTTGAATTCTCCTGATTTTCTACCTATTTTCAAAAATAATGAGTATCTTTGCACCCATTTTATAGACTATTATGGCAATAACAAGAATCGCATATACAAAACAGGCAACGA
The DNA here is from genome assembly GCA_045598885.1 of Bacteroidales bacterium. Classification (GTDB taxonomy): domain Bacteria; phylum Bacteroidota; class Bacteroidia; order Bacteroidales; family UBA3663; genus Liminaster. The sequence continues at coordinate 175 of JAZRVB010000062.1, read as the reverse complement.
CTTACGATGAGCAGATACGCATCCTCCGCAGTCGTGGTGTGGTCATTTCCGATGTGGCGAAAGCCAAAGAGTACCTGGCAGACATCGGGTATTACCGCCTTGGATTCTATATGCATCCATTTGAGATAACATACCCTCTCCTTGACTCTCGCCGTAATCATGATGTTCGCCCCGG
>JAZRVB010000061.1:0-12967 GCA_045598885.1 Bacteroidales bacterium | reverse complement strand
TTGTATTATTGGTTGTATTCATTTTTTCTTCTTTATTTTTTACAAATATGGGAAACTATCTACTCCCGAACAAAAAAGCTAATTACTCCCCTCCCTTGTGGATTTCAGCCCCCGCTGTTCGGGGGATAGAGGGGGTGCGGCTGGGCCGGGGGAGGGTCTTTATCCTACACTATTCTCGATAGACAAAGATAATAGTTTCTGCGCCTCTACAGCGAACTCCATTGGCAGCTTCTGCACTACTTCCTTGGCATAACCACCCACGATGAGCGATACTGCATCCTCCTCCTTGATGCCACGCTGCTGGCAGTAAAAGAGCTGCTCCTCGTTGATCTTCGAGGTCGTTGCCTCATGCTCTACGATGGCCGTAGGATTCTGGATGTCGATGACTGGGAAGGTATGAGCGCCGCAGGTATTGCTCAGCAGCAAAGAGTCACACTGCGTGAAGTTTCTCACACCATCTGCCCCCGGCATGACTTTCACCAAGCCACGGTAAGAGTTCTGCGAATGACCTGCCGAAATACCCTTTGACACGATGCGAGAACGTGAGTTGCGGCCGATGTGAATCATCTTGGTTCCCGTGTCGGCCTCCTGGTAGTTGTTGGTCACAGCCACGCTGTAGAACTCACCCGATGAGCCTTCGCCTTTGAGCACGCAAGAAGGATATTTCCAGGTGATGGCCGAACCTGTCTCGACCTGTGTCCATGAGATCTTTGAGAAGTCACCGGCACAGAGCGCACGTTTGGTCACGAGGTTATAAACGCCACCCTTGCCATTCTTATCGCCTGGATACCAGTTCTGAACCGTCGAGTATTTTACCTCGGCACGGTCATGCACATAGATCTCTACCACGGCAGCGTGCAACTGATTCTCGTCGCGCATCGGAGCCGTACAGCCTTCGAGGTAAGAGACATAGCTCTCATCGTCGGCAATGATCAGTGTTCGCTCAAACTGACCGGTACCGCTCGAATTGATACGGAAGTAAGAAGCCAGCTCCATCGGGCAACGCACACCCTTAGGGATATAGACGAACGAGCCATCGCTGAACACGGCTGAGTTCAAAGCCGAGTAGTAATTATCTCGAACTGGGACCACCTTGCCGAGGTACTTTCGCACCAAATCAGGATACTCGCGTACAGCTTCGCCAAACGAACAGAAGATGATGCCAAGCTCAGCCAGCTTATCGCGATAAGTGGTCTTCTGCGACTCAGAATCGACAATCGCATCGACAGCCATGTTCGATGCACCATCAAGCGGAGTGCCTGTAGTATCGGTCTTGCCGAGCAGCATATCACGCTCATGCAGCGGAATACCAAGCTTGTCAAAAGTCTTCAGGATCTCAGGATCGACCTCTTTGTTCTCGGTCTTTTTCTTTGGAGCAGCATAGAACGAGATCTTGTCATAATCCACAGGATCGACCTTCACATGACCCCACTCTGGAATAGGCTGCTGCTGCCAATAATGGAAAGCATCCAGACGGAACTGCAACATCCAATCCGGCTCTCCCTTTTTGGCCGAGATCAGTCGGACGACCTCTTCGTTGAGGCCCGTCGGAATGATTTCTGTATCTATGTCAGTCGTGAATCCGTACTTATATTCGCCGGAGGTTATCTCCTGAAGCACGTCTTCCGAATTGTTCTCTTTATTCATTTCTTTTATTTAAAATGTGCGCAAAGATAGCATTTTCAGCCGATAATACCAAAAAGAAAAGCAAGAATTATGTTTTTTTGTACAAAAAGCACAACTCTTGCAAGAAAACAGTTCAATAAAACCAGCACTTTTTTGACAAAACATTTGGAAAAATCAAAAATTGTTCGTATCTTTACACCATAATTTAAGGCTTCATCTTAAGACTAAGACGACAAAGTTTTTTTAAGAACAAATTCTACAGACGAGAAAGCAGATTAGAAGAAGAAACGACCGCTGCGGTTATGCCAACGAGAACGTGCTCATCGCCAATTTTTAGGTAACAAATCAATCTGCGGATTTGAGGAAAAAAATATCAGGATATAAAAACGAGAGAAAACCATGCCGTTATGACGGGATTTCCTCTCATTTTTTTAACCAATCACCAGCCTTTCCACCTCTGCACGGCAGTCGAGGAAGGCTTTTGCCACGTCTTTATCAAAGTGGGAGCCGGCTTCTTCTTCGATGATACTGAACGATTTATCGAGCGAGAAGGCTTCCTTATAGCAACGTTTAGAAGAAACGGCGTCGAACACATCGGCCACGGCCAGAATGCGAGCACAGAGCGGTATGTCTTCGCCCATCAGGCCGTGCGGATAGCCCTTACCGTCCATGCGCTCGTGGTGATATTCGTCCATCTCTTTGGCAATCTTCAGGTACTCCATCGCACCGGTGTTTCTCTCTATGTGCGCAATGATCTCACCACCGGCGGCTGCATGGGTCTTCATCGTATCGAACTCATCAGGATCGAGCTTCCCCGGCTTGTTCAGGATGGCGTCAGGGATGTGAATCTTTCCCACATCGTGCAGAGGAGCGGCAATCACCATATCTTCTATATATTTTTTTGTCAAGATGTTGGCAAACTTGCCTTCGCGCTTCAGCTGTCGCGCAATGATCTCGACATAGCGGCTGGTTCGCTGAATATGTCCGCCCGTGTTTGCATCGCGGTTCTCTATCAGTTCGGCCACCGTGGTGATGAGCGACATCTGCAGCTGCATGGTCTTCTTGAAGTAGTAATACCTATAGTTCGAGTTGATGACATAGGCGAAGACGATGCCCCCAACGATGAAGTTGAGCATGGAAATATAACCCACGATCGATGGAGTGGTGTTAGCCGTAATGATATCATCGATACCGACGTTGTATAAGGCAAGCCAGACTCCCACGATCCAGACGACGATTTCCTCGCGCACAGTGAGCGCACGGGTCCTAATATCCCTGATCAGGATGGTCACCGCACGGGGCTTTTTCCAGATAGTAAGGCCTATGATGCCCAGTAGCAATAGGATGACTGCAAACTCGAAGATGTCTTGATATAACACGTTGGGAAACCGTCGCTTCAGCGCATCGATAACCTCCCAGACACCATCGATGCAACCTATTATCGGAAGGATCTCGAAGAAGGCCAGCCATTTGCGTTTCTTGCGACCTGTATAGGCGCTATAGGTGATGGTTATATACACCATAACCACTCCCACATAGAAGCCGAAGAGCCGGCGTAATATATCATCGCAAACGTGGGTGAGTATCAGCGTATCCAGAATGGCTAAACCGATGGAGGTAAAAAGTATGTACTTCAGCAGGGACTTGCGCTGCTGGGGTGTGTGCGATTCGAGAAAGATAATCTTCTGTATCACAAGACCCAACGCCAACCATCCGAACAACTGAATACTCGTCAGTATATAATATATAATTTCAGCCCTATAAAGCATGTGTCATCTGTTTGTGTTTTATAGTACAAGGTCATATAGCCAACTCCTTAATCTTTTGTTTTACCTGTTCATAAAGGCGGAAGCCATCAGGATTCTGAGGCGTAAACCTGCGGTTACCCATATTCAGGTCATTCAGTCGCTGGGGTTTTGCCATGTCAAGAATTTCACTTATTTTTGTGCTGCGAAACTTCAAACATAAGAAATTAATAACAAGACATGGCAAAGATACAAATAAAATCTGAGAAAATCACACCTTTTGGTGGAATTTTTCCAATTATGGATGCATTTGACCGAGTTTTAGGCGGAATTGTTGACTCGACTCTCGGTTTTAGATGCAAACTTTTCGGACACGATACTTCGCGCGATAGAAGAACTGACCGAAGACAATATCGCCTACACTTCTTGCTCCTTGTCGTAGGTCAACTACAACAAGGAGACGAAGATGCACTCGTGTATTATTTCTCAGGCGTAAGAATGCAAGCCTGAGAGGAAGTAATTCACGCCGAAATAAGTCATCAGTACGATGAGAAAGGCGATGGTGCAATAGCCATGGAAATGACGGGGTTTTGAGAACCAGCTGAGGCTCTGCTGATGCAATGGCAAGGCGTAGAACATCATGGTAATGAGCGCCCAGACCTCTTTGCTGTCCCATCCCCAGTAGCGGCCCCACGAGACGTTGGCCCATACGGCGCCGATGAAGATGCCGGCTATCAGCAGACAGAGCGCAGGCATCAGCATCAGCTGGCTGGAGCGCATCAGGCGAGCGGACTTCTCTTCATTGCCTTCTTTCTTGCTCGACAGACACAGAGCTCTGAAGCCATTGACCATGATGAATGCCAGCAGGATATAGGAGATCATGATGACCGATACGTGCAATGGGAAGAACGGTGAACGCAAGACTGGCTGGAGCGGAGCGGACGTCCTGCGCAGGAACATCACAAGGCCAACGATAATCATTACCAAGACGAACGAGATATAGGGCAACCATCGCATCACACGACCCGATGATGCCTCTCGATCGGTGCGCCAGTTCTGGAAGATTTTACGGTATTGACTATTCGGCTGCAACCAGAAAAGGAGCATGCCGAGAAGCAGCAGCAAGTAGCCGGTGTAGGTGAAGCCGATGCCCCAAGGATCGCGCGTCACAATGAGGATGCTGCCGTGCAGATCGTCGTCATAGCCTGATTGATAGAAGCGATAATGATCATGGCTGGCGATATTGTTCATCGAGATGGTGACAGGTTCGTCCTTGCCATCCTCTTTGAATACAATCTTGCTGACATAATCCTTCGGAGCGTAGGAAGAAGGATAATACTCCACCTCGAAGCTATTGAGCTGCACGATGAATGGCAGATGTTTTACCAGACCTTCTTCTTCGACAAAATAATTAGAAGTTTCGCCTTCTCGCAGATGCATACGGCCTTGTTCGCCCCAGAGATGTGTGATCAAAGCGCCAGCCAGTATCACTGCAAACGCCACATGGATCAAGAAGGTGGCAGGAGCTTGCCATAACTTACGACGGAAGATATAGATAAGTGATGACACAGCCAACACCCCCCACATCGCGGCGAAAGGTGCCGAATGATAAACTGTCTCTGAGGTGCCAGGTTCTCCCGTCAGGTTATCGAGCAACGAGGCGACGGCCAGCACCACCATGGCTAGACAGAATATCGTAAAGGTAATATTTTTTAATTTATGCATGTAATGATAACGAGAAAATTAAAATTATATTGCATCCACAAAGTCGCAGATAGCATCGCGGTCTTCTTTTGAGAGCTCGCGGAACTTCTTGACCGAATAGTAAGCATCGCTCGTGCCACCCTGATTGGTAGCGTGCCACATGATGGCTTCGAGCACGTTGCGGGCGCGACAGTCATGCAGACGGTCGGCAAACTCAGAACCTGTGCAGAGCTGGTGCAAGCCTCGTCCCCAGAGTGCGGTGGTGCGACACCAACCGGTGCGGAGATCATTCTTCATGAAGAGCTTGTGCTGCACAAGGTCGGTGTATGGCCAGATCTTCTGGTTCGGATAGCGTGGCATCTTGCTCGAAAGCATCTGTCCCTTGCTGGCACTCTTCTCATCGCTCACAGCAAAGAGGTTCGGGTCATAGACCTCGTCCTTGCCCGTTGTCCACGATGGGCGATGGCAGTAGGCGCAACCGATTTCTTCGAACTTCTTCTTGCCGTGCTGAATCTTCTTATCGTCGATGTTACGAGCGGCAGGAACGGCCAAGCCACGGTGCCAAACCATGAAATCTACGTAATCATCGTCAGACATCTCTACGTCCAGATTGCTCGAGGTGAGGTAGTTGAAGATATTCTCCTCGGCATTATCGGTAAACCACTCAGGATGCTCGTCTGGAGAGGCAATCTTGCTGATATAGTCGTGGAAACCTTTCTGCACTTCAGGGTCTTTCGAAGCATAGGTTGCATAGATTTTGCCGTTTAGATCGAGGTAGTGATAGCGGCGATCGGAGCGTGTGACGTTGGTGATATTCCAGATGGCGTTAGCGCCTGGAGCATCGAGCAAAGGACCGCGAGACAGGGCGTAAGTGTAGCGACGTACTTTCTTCGTGCCATCGCCCTGCTTGCTGTTGGAATAGTAGCCGAGGAACTCTCCGTCTTTGTAAAAAGCCGGATTGAAACCGTTCGGCATGAAGCCATCGGCATACTCCTTATTATATTGTGCAATGATGTCCTCGTCGGTAATTGCATCGAGCAAGCCGCTGCCATAGATGCCGAGGGTCGATTCGAGTCGCACCTCATAGTTGCTGGTCGTGGCATCCTCGTAGCCTTGGTTGATGACATACACGGCATCGCGAGGGATGTTGACCTCAGGATAGCGCAACGAGTAGCTCTCGCCATCGGGGAACTGATTGCCCCACTCATCGGTAAACTCCTGCCACTTCAGCTGGATCTTCTTTTCGTCGATCGGATCTTTGAATGGTGCGATGGCGTGTGTCTGAGGCATACCTGCCAGCCAGCTGACATACGCGTCATTCTCAGGATTATACACTACGAGCAGATAGCCATTGCCTACATCTGTGGTATTGAACGAACCGTCTGGCTGGCTCTTGCCGTGGCCGTAACCCGGGTGGCAATGCAGACACGAGGTGCGCAGATAGAGTGGACCTAAGCCCTCGCGCTCACCGCCTTGGTTATTGGCAGTAAATGGTTTCTCAAACATCTTCTCGCCACGATTGAATGACTGGAACATACCGTTGTTCTCCACGGCTGGAGTCGGTTGCTCGAATGCTTTTGACGAAGAGATGAAGCTCGTGCCAAGCTCGCCACCAGCGTAAAACTGCTCGGCGATGGTGGGATCTACTTCCTCTGGCTCTGGGGTATCTGTATTGTTGTCGCTGTCGGAGCAGCTGGCAAGTGTCGCCAAGAGAAGTGCGGCAAGCGAGTACTTAGCATCTGATAAATGGTACCTGGTACCTAATAAATGGTACTTGATCATAGGAAATCAATTGCATCAAGGGTATCTACTAAATCGTTGCAAGCATCAATAGCTGCTTGGATCTTGTTATAGTTCTCTCCTGAGGTCTCTCCGATGTAGTTGCGGAAAGGTCGCGGCATAGCTTCCAGTTTCTGGATGGCCTGGTCGATGGCGTTGCGAACTTTCTGATCTGCTGCATTATCCTTCGAAGCAACCAATGCAGAGACAGAAGTGGCTGAGATGGTTCCATCGAGCGAACCATAATAAGCGTTGCGAACGCTGCGGATGTTGTCGATGAAATCTGCAACGGAATTCCAAGAATGTGGCGATTCTACATCGCTCCACTGATGCGAAGCCATCGGGTCAGCAATTTTGGTGTTGGCCACCTCATTGGCAATGTCTGATGCTCCGACGAGGATCTCCTCGAAGGCGGCTGACTGTGTCTTATACTTGGCGTTGCCTGGCATACTAGCGTTATAGAGCGTCTCTCCATAGACGCCTTCCCAAGCTTCTACCAGACGGTCGCACTGCTCGCTCATATCAGCGGCTACCACAGCTGCAAAGCGTGCTTCTGCTTCGCTGATTGTTGCCACCTCGCGCTGGCGATTGTTGGCATCGCCGGTCGAGCCTTCTCTGAAGATCACGTACTCCACGGCATGGAAACCGAGCAAGCCATAACCTGCGGTACCTGCTTCGATACGATCTTCAATGTTACCAGCTTTCAAGACTTCATCGAGCTGAGTCAGATCGAGCGGCCATGAGTCGATATGCGGATCGATGCTATAGTCAGCGGCAGCACCGAAGAGGAAAGCCTCAGAGAGCTCCCAGTATTTACGCGCCTCTACCCAGTCGGCACAAGCCTTATTGACAGCCGCTTGTGTAGTGAGATCCTCGCAATCCTCGGCCAACTGAGCGGCGGCATCTGACAAACTTCTATAAGTTGGAACAACCACTTTGTTGACATAATTTTTCAGGATCTCCTGTTGGGTAGCATCTCCCCCATTGTCGGTATTTACTACAGGATCATCGTTGTCAGAACAACTGCTCCAACCTGCACAAATAGCAAGGAGCAATAAAAGATTCAGAAACTTTTTCATATTTTCATCAGATTTATATTGTTTTTATCACATCTTAAAGAATCCACTATAAGCAATACCTAAGCTGATCGTCGGCTCATTATTGAATTGGCTCTTGAGCAATCTTTCCGACCATTCGGCCTTAATCACGATATCCTTCATCGGCTTATAGTTCAAGCCGAGCGTGATCTTCTGACGTTCCCAGCAAGGATTATCGACGACTGTACCTTCCGTTTTGTACATCGAGTCATAATACTCATAGCGAGCAAAAGGATAAAGCTGTTGCTTCTTTTCTCGCAGTTTAGCCGACAGCGCAAAGACTTCATATCCTGCCTCGATGCTGGCACACATCGCGTCACTTGCTACCGATGTCTGTGGAGAAACTGAGCCTTTGCCCAATGTCTTGTTGATCTTGGTGATAGCCTCAGAGTCGCTCAGATGTCCATAATCATAATTGCCACGGACGATCCAATTGTGTGCCTTGTACTCAAAGTCTACGGTTCCGATAAGAATGTCTCCATTGACCTCCGCATATTTTTCTGCTTTGAGTGAGTTGTTTGCCGAACGTCCGTAATATCCGCTCACACCTACTCGAAGTCCTGGCAGAGAATAATTATCGATGCGGATAACTCCCGCATAACTATTGGCAATATCAAACTCATATCGGCTGGCGCTACCGCCTTTGATCCAATCTTTCGCACCGAAGAGATCGGCTTCCAACCCTGCCAAGAACTGCACTTCATAGCGCCACTTGGGCAATCGACCCCAGAGCGAGATGCCCGTCTGATGCCAAGTGCAAGGCAAGATACTGCTTTCGCTCTCCGGACGATAGACGGTGAAGAACTCCGTGGGCATGTGGAACTGATTCGTCAATCCTACTGGCACCACGATGTGTCCCATGCGCAGATTCACCGCCTTGCTCCATGACTTCTGGATCCAGAACTGTTCGAGCGCCACCTCGCCGCCACGTTCTACTTCGGTTTCATACTCTCCGGTTTCTTCTTCCTCAATCTCCACAGCGGCCTCAGTGCCACCATGTTCGAACTCGATCTCCGAACCCATCGACCAACCGTGACCGAAGTCATAATTGATATAAAAGACCACGTGTGGCAAGTCGAACTGACCAAAGCCCTTGGCATCTTTGTAGAGCTCGGCGTTGGTGTAGCGTTTGTAGTTATTGCTATAGAACATGCGGCTCATCGTAGCCTCTCCATAACCACCCAAGGAGAGGCGAGGTTCCTGACCGTCGCCTTTCTCCTGAGCGCTGACACTGGCCGCACTGGCTAATGCCATCAACATGATCATCCAACTATTCCTATTACTCATTTTTCTGTATTTTTTGATTTTCGCGGTGCAAAGTTAGCGTGTTTTTCTGGTCGCAACAATGCTTTAAATCGAGTAAAAACCTAAGGATTCAGATAGGTAACATGCTCATTTTTGAGCAAAACAGATACCAACAAATGAGTAAAAACAACAAGGATTGAGCATTTGTCGATACTCAATCCTTGCAATTATGAAGAAAAGTCTATACCTTTGCAGAGCTTTTTTAAGGGTATAAGGTTGTAAGGTCGCTTTGCTTGTAAGGTTGTAAGGTGGCAACCACTGAACCTGAGAACCTCAAACCCTGAGAACCACAAAACCTCAAAAGAATGAGAAATATAAAAATGTATGAGGCCGATGACAAGATGATCAACCTCATTCGCGACGACCATAGTTTGCTGCACATGCTTGGTGCCTTTGGTATCAAGTTAGGTTTTGGCGACAAGACCGTCCGTGAGGTGTGCGAAGAGCAGGAGGTAGATACCTACACCTTCATGACCGTGGTCAACTTTGCCATCAACGGACATCTTGACAGCGAATCTGTCGGCAAGCTATCGGTCATCACGCTGTTGCGCTACTTGCGTGCAGCACATGTTTTCTTCCTGGATTTCGAACTTCCTTTCATCCGCAAGGAATTAGCCGATGCACTTGACGAAGACGACAACCTCGCGCATCTCATTTTAAAATTATATGATGGCTATGCGCATTCCATGCGTTCGCACATGAATTATGAGGAGAAGACGCTCTTCCCCTACGTTGAGAAACTGATTGATGGCAAGGTGACCAATGATACTTTCGTCGAGACCTTCTCTAAGCACCACGATCAGACAGATCAGCGTCTCACCGAGCTTAAGGACATCATCATCAAGTACCTGCCGTCGGACAACCTGCGCAACAATCAGCTCAGCGCCACGCTCTATGATATCTATAACTCTGAGCGAATGCTTTACCAGCATGTGGAGATTGAGGAGCGTATCTTCCTGCCAGCCATCCGTCTACTCGAACAGCAATGCCGACAGAGTGATGTCTCGCAGCGCATCACCAATATGATTACCGGTGGCAACGAGACCTCGCAGGAAGCCCTCTCCGAGCGTGAAAAGGAAATCATCGTCTGTGTTGTTCAGGGTATGTCGAACAAGGAGATAGCCGACCATCTCTTCATTGCCACCAATACAGTAACGACCCACCGAAGAAATATTGCACGCAAACTGCAAATACATTCTCCGGCAGGTCTTACCATTTATGCGATTGTTAATAATCTGGTGGATATCTCGACAGTAAAACTATAAATATATAGAAGTTAAAGAGAAGTTATAAGGAAGTTAAAGAGAAGTTATAAGGAAGTTAAAGAGAAGTTATAAGGAAGTTAAAGGGAAGTTATAAGGACAATACCTCCAACTATCGAATACCAAAAGATGGTATCAGGAGGCACATTTGTCCTTATAACTTCCCTTTAACTTCCTTATATTACTTCCTTATAACTTCCCAAAAGCTTTACTTCCGCAGCATCTCCAACGCTGGCGTCAGAATATGCTCCGACGCCCATGGCATCACGGTGTCGACAATCTGGTGGATGACAGGAACCAGCTTAGAATCCTGAAGATAAGGCTGGATCTTCAATCCATCGACATAAGAGCAGGCGACTTCAATGACCGAAATGGCGAGAGCTGCGATGAGCACATATTTGATGGCTCCGAAAAGTCCTCCGGCCAGTCGGTTGAGCCAGCCGAGCTCTATCGACTTCATGACACGCTGCAGAAGATACGCTACACGGCTCATCACAAACATCGAAAGCATGAAGATCACCACCCACACGATGATTGCCGCTAATGTGGCATTATCGACCCAGGTGCCCAGGTGAGGAGTGGCATACGGCGACAGGTAGTTGGCAGCAATCGCTGCCAACAGAATACCTATCGTGCCGACGATCTCCTTGAAGAAACCGCGGTACAAACCGATCGCTGCACCGATGGCTACAAAGCTCAGGATGACGAGATCAAAATCGGTTAATGTGCCGTTGACCATCGTTGACTAATACCTTTTAAATATATATGATTAGAGCTTAGCCTTGACCTGAACCTCGGTGAATGCCTCGATGATATCGCCCTCCTTGATGTCGTCATAGCCGACGATAGACATACCACACTCGAAGTTGGTGCCCACCTCCTTGACGTCGTCCTTGAAGCGCTTAAGCGAAGCAAGTTCACCGGTGAAGACTACGATACCATCACGGATGACACGAGCCTTGTCGGTGCGATGGATCTTACCATTCTTGACGATACAGCCAGCAACGGCGCCGACCTTCGAAATCTTGAAGACTGAACGAACCTCTGCCTCGCCACAGTATTCCTCCTTGACGATAGGCTTAAGCATACCCTCCATAGCTTCCTTAACCTCCTCGATAGCATCGTAGATGATTGAGTAAGAACGGATTTCTACACCGTCCTGATCAGCCTTCTTACGTGCGCCGGCCGAAGGACGAACCTGGAAGCCGATGATAATCGCCTTCGAAGCAGCAGCCAAAACGACATCTGACTCAGAGATCTGACCCACAGCCTTGTGAATGACGTTGATCTGGATGTTCTCGGTAGAGAGCTTGATGAGCGAGTCGGTGAGAGCCTCGACCGAACCGTCCACGTCACCCTTGACGATGAGGTTCATCTCCTGGAAGTCGCCGAGCTTCAAGCGGCGGCCAATCTCATCGAGCGTAAGGGTCTTCTGTGTACGAAGAGCCTGCTCACGCTGCAGGCGGTCACGCTTCTGAGCGATCTCACGAGCCTCCTGCTCTGACTCAAGTACGCGGATCTGATCACCTGCCGATGGAGCGCCATCCAAGCCAAGTACCTGTACTGGACAAGCAGGACCAGCCTCCTCGACCTTCTGACCACGCTCGTTAAAGAGAGCACGAACACGGCCATAGTACTTACCTGCAAGAACTACATCTCCTACATGGAGCGTACCGTTCTGCACGAGGATAGAAGCTACATAGCCACGGCCCTTATCGAGGGTTGCCTCAATGACCGAACCACTGGCTGCCTTATCAGGATTAGCCTTGAGGTCGAGCATCTCAGCCTCAAGGAGACACTTCTCCAGGAGCTCCTCCACGTTGAGACCATCGCGAGCCGAGATGTCCTGGCTCTGGTACTTGCCGCCCCACTCCTCAACGAGGTAGTTCATAGCAGCGAGCTGCTCCTTGACGCGGTTAGGATTAGCGGTTGGCTTATCGATCTTGTTGATAGCGAATACGATAGGTACACCAGCTGCGGCAGCGTGATTGATAGCCTCCTTGGTCTGTGGCATGATACCGTCGTCGGCAGCTACGATGATGATGGCAATATCGGTCATCTTAGCACCACGGGCACGCATAGCGGTGAAGGCCTCGTGACCAGGAGTATCGAGGAAGGTGACATGGCGACCATCCTGCAACTGCACGTTGTATGCACCGATGTGCTGGGTAATACCACCTGCCTCACCAGCAATCACGTTGGTGTTGCGGATATAGTCGAGGAGCTTGGTCTTACCGTGGTCGACGTGACCCATGACGGTGATGATAGGAGGACGTGACTGGAGCTGATCCTCGGTATCAACCTCCTCTTCGAGAACTGCCTCAACCTCCTCGCTTACATACTCGGTCTCGAAACCAAACTCCGAAGCTACGAGGTCGATGGTCTCAGCCTCAAGACGCTGGTTGATAGATACCATCATGCCGAGCGACATACAGGTAGAGATGACCTG
>JAZRVB010000060.1:0-1198 GCA_045598885.1 Bacteroidales bacterium | reverse complement strand
TTCTCTGCGCCTTACCTTTCAGTAAGGTCCCCTTATCCCGAAGTTACGGGGTCATTTTGCCTAGTTCCTTAACCGCGAGTCTCCTGAGCGCCTTGGTATACTCTACCCGACTACCTGTGTCGGTTTGCGGTACGGGTGGGTGCATCGTTGAATGATAGCAGTTTTTCTTGAGAGTATGGTTACCTGCGCTATCCTATCCCCCGAGGGTTCAAGGTACTATCGGATTTCAGCATGGTCCGCGTACTTCACTACGGTCCATTTACCTACGTCCTTCAACGGGCTATTCCGTCAGCCCGCGGCAGTGTCACGACTCTGTCCCTGCGTCTCCGATGACTCAGCACATGAATCTTTACATGTTCTTCCTTCCAGATCGCCCAAAGGCTTACTGTTAGGCCCCGGCTTACCCTGATCCGATTAACGTTGATCAGGAAACCTTAGTCTTACGGCGAGGGGGTTTCCCGCCCCCTTTATCGTTACTTATTCCTACATCTGCTTTTCTACCAGCTCCAGAGCCGCTCCCGCGAATCCTTCACAGCCTGTAGAATGCTCCCCTACCAATTAGTAATATTATTACCAATTCCGCGGCTTCGGCAATGGACTTATGCCCGATTATTATCCATGCGGAGGGACTCGATCAGTGAGCTGTTACGCACTCTTTAAATGAATGGCTGCTTCCAAGCCAACATCCTGACTGTCTCTGTCCCTCTACTTCGTTTTGTGCAACTCGGCCCATATTTGGGGGCCTTAGCCGGCGGTCTGGGTTGTTTCCCTCTCGGACGATGACGTTAGCACCCTCGCCCTTTCTCCAGTACAGTGAATATGAGCATTCGGAGTTTATCAGGAATTGATAGCCGGTGAAAGCCTCGCTTCCTATCAGTCGCTCTACCTCTCATATTGTCAGTACCAGGCAGCACCTAAATGCTTTTCGGGGAGTACGAGCTATCTCTGAGTTTGATTGGTCTTTCGCTCCTACACCGAACTCATCCGTAAGCTTTTCAACGCTTATCGGTGCGGTCCTCCATGTGGTTTTACCCACACTTCAACCTGGTCCGGCGTAGATCACTCAGTTTCGCGTCTACCCAGCCTGACTAAGCGCCATTTTAGACTCGCTTTCGCTTCGGCTCCGTCCCTGAGGGACTTAGCCTCGCCAGACAAGGTAACTCGTAGGATCATTATGCAAAAGGCACGCCATCACCCC
>JAZRVB010000059.1:0-36461 GCA_045598885.1 Bacteroidales bacterium | reverse complement strand
AGAGATGGGAAGGACCGAACCTTGCGAAGTTCAATCACTCGTGACTAGTTACGTTGAGTAGGGTAGAAAGCAGAATACATTCGTATATAGAATGGCTACCTATAGAAAGATAGGACGGAATCCAAAGGATATATGGGAGCGCCGACTTACGATACGATAACTAGAGTTGTTGGACGGAAAGTGTCTATCCTCTAAGGGAGACTGCAAGGAACCGCCACGTGCGGAACCGCATGCGTGGTGGTGTGGGAGGTCGGTAAATGTGAAAGTAGGAGGCGAATGCCTTTTATGATTAGCATTTACCTCCTACCCGATTGTCCTTAAATTTTTTTAGTTTGCTACTTCTGCGATGAACTTGATTCGCACTAGTCGGATCTCTTCTTCGGTGAAGACATCGCCGTACTCTTGGATGGCAGCTTCAAGATCGTCCTTTGGAGAGTCCTTGAAGTACTGATAGAGCTCATCGATGTCCTCCGGATCCATGACTTCATGGAGGAAGTAATCTATATTGATGCGCGTTCCGCTGTAGATGATGGCTTCGAGATCGTCAAGCAATTCGTTGAACTCAATGTGCTGGCCTTGAGCCAGTTCGTCGAGCGCAATCTTGCGATCAATGGCCTTGATGATGTCGAGCTTTTTCTTCGACTTATTGGCCACGGTGCGGAAACGGAGATCTTCTGGACGAACGATCTCGTTCTCTTCGCAGTGACGTTTGATGAGTGCGCAGAATTCCTCACCATAGCGCTTTGCCTTGCCAGCACCGACACCTGGAACGTTCTGAAGTTCCTCGATGGTGATAGGGTAGGTGGTAGCCATGGCTTCGAGCGAAGGATCCTGGAAGATGACGTATGGAGGAAGCTCCAGACGCTTTGCCACCTTCTTGCGGAGATCCTTGAGCATGTTGTACAGGGCCTCGTCAGCAGCAGCGCTGGCACCAGCACCCTTTACCTCTGTCTCTTCAACGTCATCGTCCTCGTCGCACTCGACGACGATAGAGAATGCTTTTGGAGAGTTGAGGAATCGCTTGCCAGACGCAGTTACCTTGAGGAGACCGTATGACTCGATATCCTTGCTCAAGTACTTGTCGACCAAGGCCTGACGGATGACAGCATTCCAGATGGCTGGAGTCTCGTCGTTGCCAGAACCGAAGCATTCGAGCTGGTCATGCTGATAACCTGCCACTTCGTCGGTGCGGATACCTTCGAGGACGGTGACCACATATTCCTGCTTGAATTTTTCTTTGAGCGCCTGGACGGTCTCGATGACTGCACAGAGGAGTTCCTTGGCTTCGATGCGCTTCTTGGGTTTGCGGCAGTTGTCACAGTTGCCACACTCGTCGTCCTTATAATCCTCACCGAAATAGTGAAGCAACGCCTTACGACGGCACATCGAGGTCTCGGCGTATGCCTGAGTCTCCTTGAGGAGCAGACGGCCGATCTCCTGCTCGGCAATCGGCTTGCCCTGCATGAATTTCTCAAGCTTCAGAAGGTCTTTCTCGCTGTAGAAGGCGATACACTCACCCTCACCGCCATCTCGGCCGGCGCGACCTGTCTCCTGATAGTAGCCTTCGAGACTCTTCGGCATATCATAGTGGATCACATAGCGGACGTCTGGCTTGTCGATACCCATACCGAAGGCAATCGTAGCAACGATCACATCCACGTCCTCCTTCAGGAAAGCGTCCTGATTTTCGCTACGTACATTACTGTCCATACCTGCATGGTAAGGAAGCGACTTGATATTATTCGCCTTGAGGACTTCAGTCAGTTCCTCTACCTTCTTGCGGCTGAGGCAGTAGATGATGCCACTCTTGCCTGGGCGCTGCTTTATATATTTAATAATGTCTCGGTCGATATTGTCGGTCTTCGGACGTACTTCGTAATAAAGGTTCGGACGGTTGAACGAAGACTTGAAGACTTTGCCCTTGAGAATGCCGAGGTTCTTCATGATGTCATGCTGAACCTTAGGTGTAGCAGTAGCAGTCAAGGCGATGAGTGGACGGGTGCCGATCTCATTGATGATCGGACGGATGCGACGATACTCCGGACGGAAGTCGTGACCCCACTCAGAGATACAATGAGCCTCGTCGACCGCAAAGAATGAGATATTCACCGAACGGAGGAAATCAATATTCTCTTGCTTGGTCAACGACTCAGGAGCAACATAAAGCAGTTTGCACTTACCATCGAGGATGTCCTGCTTGACCTGGTCGATGGCAGTCTTGGTTAATGAAGAATTAATAAAATGAGCAACGTTATCCTCTTCGCTGAAGTTGCGCATTGCATCGACCTGATTCTTCATCAAGGCGATCAACGGCGAGATGACAATCGCGGTACCATCCATCAACAGCGAAGGTAACTGATAGCAGAGAGATTTGCCGCCACCTGTTGGCATAAGCACGAATGTATCGTTGCCCTCCATCAGATTGCAGATAATATCCTCTTGGTTGCCCTTAAAATTGTCAAATCCGAAATGTAGTTTCAGATTTTGTTGTAGCGTTTTGTCCATACAGTAATAAATCTACCGCAAATATATGTATGGATTTCGATACTTCCAAATTTTTTAATAAGAATTTTCTTATTTTTTATAAAAAATCCGCAATTTCAACGTGGAAACTGCGGATTCTTCTTATTTTTGTAGATTCTCTAACTCTTCTGAGGCCTCAAGCCACTCGAAAGAGAGGTCGTCAAGTTCTTTTTTCAAAGCCCCATGATCGATGTAGAGCTGCTGGTTCTGGCATCCTTCAGGGGTTGCCATCTGCTCCTCCAGCGCATCGATCTTCTTCTGGACTTTGTCCATCTTGTCTTCGATGGCCTTGATCTGCTTCTCGAGTTTGGTGGTCTGGGCCTTGAGAGCTTTCTGCTCTGCAAAAGACAACGAACCTCCAGCGCTCGTGGACCCTCCCGGGAGGGAGGTCGAAGATAGTTGCGCTGCTAAGCTCTGAGCTGCAATCTTAGGGTCAGTAACGTTTTTGGCAGGGGTAGAAGCCCCCTCCCTTCGAGGGAGGGATGGGGTGGGTCCTTGTGTTTGTGTCGCTCCTTTCGCCTTCTTCTCCAGCTCCTGCAAACTATCGATATTCTTCTTCTGAAGATAGTCATAGATGCCACCGATGTGTTCTCTGACGCGACCTTGGCCGAACTCGTAGACCTTGCTGACCAGGCCGTCGAGGAAATCTCGGTCGTGGCTGACCACGATGACTGTTCCCTCAAAGGCTTTGATGGCATCCTTGAGCACCTGCTTTGAGGAGATGTCGAGGTGGTTGGTCGGCTCGTCGAGGATGAGCAGGTTGACAGGCTCGAGCAGGAGGCGGATCATGGCCAGACGGCTGCGCTCGCCACCAGACAAGACCTTGACAGGCTTGTCGATCGACTCGCCACCGAACATGAAGGCGCCCAGGATATCGCGGATTTTCGTGCGGATGTCGCCGACGGCTACGCGGTCGATCGTGTCAAAAACAGAGATTTCTTCATCGAGCAGCTGCGCCTGGTTCTGTGCAAAGTAGCCGATCTTGACACCATGGCCGATCTTGAGCATGCCATCGTATGGAATCTGATCCATGATACACTTCACGAGTGTAGACTTGCCTTCACCGTTGCGTCCGACGAAAGCGACTTTCTCGCCACGGTTGATGGTGAGCTCTACATGATCGAACACCAGATGACCTTCCTCTCCATCATGAGGCTTGTCCGAGACTCGCGTCTTCGGATAGATCTTGCGGACGTCCTGGCAGATGACCGGGTAGTCTCCACTGCGAGGTGCAGGAGGGAACTTGAGGTTCAGACGGCTGTTATCGACCTCATCGATTTCGATCGGAACTACCTTCTCGAGCTGCTTGATGCGGCTCTGCACCTGGATGGCCTTGGTAGCCTGGTAGCGGAAGCGCTCGATGAAGTCCTTGGTCTCCTGGATCATCTTCTGCTGGTTCTCGTAGGCGCGGCGCTGCTGCTCGATACGCTCGGCATGCAGGACTACATATTTACTATAGTTGACATTGTAGTCATGGATCGTGCCACAAGTGATCTCGATGGTACGCGTCGTGACGTTGTCGAGGAAAGCGCGGTCGTGGCTGATGAGCAGCAGGGTAGTGCTGTTCTGCACAAGGAACTTCTCAAGCCATTGGATACTCTCGATGTCGAGGTGGTTGGTGGGCTCGTCGAGCAGGAGCAGGTCAGGATGCTGCAGGAGGATTTTGGCCAGCTCGATACGCATACGCCAGCCGCCGGAGAACTCGCTGGTAGGGCGGTCGAGGTCCGAGCGCTCAAAGCCGAGGCCCATCAGGGTGCGCTCGATTTCTGCGTCGCGGTTCTGGCTTTGGATGACGGTCAGCTGCTCGTTGAGCTCGGTCATATTGTCGATCAGGTCGGCGTATGACTGGCTCTCGTAGTCGGTGCGATTCTCCAGTTCTTTATTCATCTCGGCAAGACGCTCCTCCAGGGCTATGGTCGAAGCAAAGGCCTTCTCTGTCTCCTGGCGGACGGTCATCGAGTCGCTGAGGATCATGACCTGAGGCAGGTAGCCGATAGTCATACCTTTCGGCTTGCTCACACGGCCACGGGTAGGCTGCTGGATGCCAGCAATGATCTTGAGCATGGTGCTTTTGCCGGCACCATTCTTGCCGACCAGCGCGATACGCTCATGTCGGTTTATGACGTAGTTTGCATCAGTGAAGAGCGGCTTGACACCGAACTCGACACTCAGGTTTTCTATAGATACCATATTTATATTAGCGCGACATCGCGTTCATGAGCAGTTCTTCGTTGCTGCGTGTATTCTTAAGCTGCTTCTGCAACATCTCCATGGCCTCGATAGGAGTGTGGTCGGCCAGGAAGCGACGCAGGATCCAGATGCGGTTTGAGGTAGCCTGGTCGAGCAACAAGTCGTCGCGACGGGTACTTGATGCCAGCAGGTCGACGGCAGGGAAGATACGCTTGTTGGCAATCTTGCGGTCGAGGACGAGCTCCATGTTGCCGGTACCCTTGAACTCCTCGAAGATGACTTCGTCCATCTTGCTGCCGGTTTCGATGAGTGCCGTAGCGATGATGGTGAGCGAACCGCCGTTCTCGATGTTTCGAGCTGCACCGAAGAAACGCTTCGGCTTCTGCAATGCATTGGCCTCGACACCACCAGACAGCACCTTGCCGCTGGAAGGTGATACCGTATTATAAGCTCGCGCTAGGCGGGTGATAGAGTCGAGCAGGATCACGACATCATGACCGCACTCGGTGAGACGCTTCGCCTTCTCGATGACCATGTCGGCCACCTTGACATGACGGTCGGCAGGCTCGTCGAAGGTCGAGGCAATGACCTCGGCGTTGACACTGCGCTGCATGTCGGTAACCTCCTCAGGACGTTCGTCGATGAGCAGGACGATCATGTATGCCTCCGGGTTGTTCTCACTGATGGCTGTGGCAATTTGCTTGAGCAGGACGGTCTTGCCAGCCTTTGGTGGTGCCACGATCATGGCACGCTGACCCTTGCCGATAGGTGCGAACATGTCAATGATACGGCAGGAATCCGTGTCATTGTTGCCTTTGGTGAGCTTGAACTTCTCATTGGGGAAAAGAGGCGTAAGGTGCTCAAAAGGAACGCGGTCGCGAACAAATTCGACACTCTTGCCATTGATCTCAGAGACGCGGACGAGCGGATAGTTATGCTCGCCTTCACGTGGAGGACGGATCGGACCCTCAACGACATCACCCTGCTTGAGGTTGTTCTGCTTGATCTGCTGCTGGCTGACGAAGATATCGTCCGGAGAGGCAAAGTAGTTATAGTCGCTCGAACGGAGGAAGCCGAACCCGTCTGGCATGATTTCAAGGACACCACAGCCGGTCAGTACGCCGTCGAACTCATCGCGTGACACTGTTTTTACCTCTGGTTCTTCAGGAGTGACTTCCTTGTATTCCTCGCGATAAGGCTTCTCTTCTTTCTGCGGCTTAGGAGCGATTTCCTGCTGATAGCGCTGAGGCTCAGGCTCGCGCAGCTTTTTCTTCTTACGGTCGTCACGCTTGTTATTGTTCTTGTTGCGTGATGGTCGGCCGAAGCCGAACATGTCAGAAAAGGCGTTCTTATTCTTCTCAATCAGCTGGAGAGTCGCATCTTCAGATTCATTGCTGGCAGGATTCTCTTCACCATAGTATTCTTCCTGGTTATAGTCCAGCCCGTCTTCCTGATAATTGTCTTCTGGTGCAAATTCCTCAGGATTGAAGTCTTGCTCCTCAGGCATATAATCCTGTTCTTCTGGAATGTATTCATCTCCCTCCGAACCATAGTCCGGACTGTCTGTATACATCGGTTCGTCCGCAATAGGAGCATAGCTTCCCTCCTGAGCCATTGGTTCCTGATAAAAATCTTCAGTCACTTCTGGTTCAGTTACTTCCGGCTCTTTTGCCTTTCTGCTTGCACGCTTTGCCTTAGGCGTCGGTTCCTCTGCAGTTTCTACTTCAACAACTTTGGGCTTACGGCCGCGCTTCTTAGGCGCTGCAGGTTCCTCTGCTACAGACACACTTTCTTTCGAAGCTTTCTCTGCAGCACGCTCCGCCTTCCTGATCTGTTTGATCAAGGACTCTTTGTCATTGAAATCTGGATTTTCGATGTTGAGTTCTCGTGTCAAAAGTACGAGCTCACCTGGCTCCATTACGTCCAGTTCTTTTGCTGAATGCATAGTTATTAATTTGGGAGATGACAATCTGGGAAACGCACATAGCCCATTCTCTTGCCAAGCAGGTTAGAAAGAATATTGGAATACTTTCCTAATAGATCGATTAGGAATCGTGTTTTGTCAATAAAAAATGTGGGAAAATTGCTATATGCGCTGCAAAGATATTATTTTATTTTGGAATGTCCAAATTTTTTAGCACTTTTTTTCAAAAAAATGTCTTCAGAACTTCATTTGCTCTCTGTCTTTGGACTATTGAAGCCTGCTTTGTTGAGGCTACGGCGAAGGAACAAGTCTCGGAAATTCCTGAAGTCCTTACGCAAGATGAATCCGATGCCTTGGGTGGTCAATGCATTGTTGATCGAATAGTATCGCTCGTTGTAGTGGCTGTATGCCTTAACGCGGACCGTACCCTTCTGATTCACCAGGAACTCCAGGTCGAAATCACCGATGAAAGAGTTGCTTCTGCCTGTTGCTCCAAGGTGATTGGCAGGATCGCGGTAGCCTACATTGCCATTAAGCAGGAGTCGGTCGTCAAGCAAGCGGGTGCTGAGGCTGAGATCCATCTCCATGTCCGTGAAATCACCTTTGTCCGAACGGAAGTTCGTACCCATGGTGAAATTGTTGCTGACATGGCTTAGCAACTGGTTCAGCTGGGAGGTGATGCTGGCGCTGGCAAAAGACGTCAGTTCCGAACCATTGCGATTCTGTGCAGTCTGCACATACTGAGGAGTATAGAATTTATTAAAGAGCAACAGGTAGAGTACTTCCTGATTAAGCATTTCTTGTGTGCCGATGACATTATGTACGTAGGCCTGGATCTCGTCACTCACATTCTTGACCTCAAGGTCGAAGCTGACCTGTGGAGTAGAGAGCTGGCCTGTCACTGCCAGCTTACAGTCGACAGGTACGGAACTGCGGCTCAGAGATCCCAGCGTTGTGATACCTTCATCAAGGTCTCTCAGGTTGACCGATGGAATACTGTAGCGTGCATCGAGAGACAATTCCGCCTCGCTCGGCACGCCGCTGAATCGGACGGTCGATGTATTCTCCAGCAGGAAGACTTTATTCATCAGGTCGCCACGCATGTTCATGCTGTATGAGCCACTGGTGATGCTATAGGTGCCAGACAGAGAGATGTCTCGTCGGGGATCATAGTGCAAGGCCAGGTTGCCTCGGCCTCGGCAAGTCAGCTTGTCGTCTGCCAAAGGATCCATCTGCACGTAAACCTGACATTTCTCGGTCGCATTGATCTGCATATCTACCTGCAAATCCGTCGGACTCTCCTGCTGCTTCAGTGGTGCTGTCGATAAATCTTCATACGAAAGAGGTTGCATCAGCTGGGTGCTTGTCAGTGTTTCGCTGAGACTATTCTGAGCCTCTTTATCACGGAAAGAGAGGAAGGTATAGACCGCCTCGTCCTGCTCGAAGCTCCGCTCACGAGGAGAGAGATAGAACCAGGATTTCTCTGTCGGCTCGACGTTCAGGTTGATGCGGTGCTGGCCATGGCCACCGCGCAGTTGAGCCTGTCCGGAAGCGTAGAGTTGTCCCCAATAGATGCGTCCTGGTGCCGGCTGTCGGTCCAGTACGAGGAATCCCTGATTGGCCTCAGGCATCAGGACATTGACGTCATAGTCAAAATTAGATAAGTGGTCATGCTTGATCTGTGCATCCAGCTGCAGAGTATGCCCGTGACAGTCATCGACCGTCACATCAGTAAGGTACAGCAGGTTATGCTCCAGGTGAACGGTATCGTTCAGATGGAAATAGGCGTCAAGCAGCTTGTGCGTGAAACGTCCATCGACCACAGGATGTCCTGCCAGTTCCAGTCGTTTTGCATCGCCAAAGAGACGCGCAGGGCCGGTAATGGTTCCTGTGAACTGCTGGAGGATGTTTCCCGACCAGTAGTTGATGAAACCTAATGGCAGATGGTCGGTGTCGAAGTAGAGATCAAGGGAGTCCCGCTTGCCAAGCCTGATGTCGCCATACGCATGGGTGCGGTACTTCTGGCTGGAAAGGAATTCTGCCTCTACGTCAATCTTTTTCTTATCAAAAACAAAGTCCAGATTGATGTTGGCATCGCCTAAGAGCGTGTCGATGTAGGCAAAATTCTCGATTTGCAATCCCTCGGTGTGGAGCTTGTTCTCAGGCTCGCTTGAGAAAACGAGGTCACCGCTGGCTTTACCCGTAAACTGGAGGTATCCTTTGTCAAAATTGCGGAAGACTTGTCCGAGTTCAAAATGTTCGAGCTGGATGATAAAGTCCTTGCTGCCGTTTTTGCCAAAGACACCCGATGCTGCCACAGACTGATCTGTACCCTCCAGACTAAAATCCTGGATCGCAAAGCTGCCATCTTCTGTCTGTGCCAGATGACCACCATGCAGAGTCAGCTCCTCCTCATTATTATATAATAAGGTAGTAGGGTAGAGGGTGACTTCCATCGGGTTGATCTCGACTTCTCCTTTCAGTGTGCCGCTGAGGCCGTGAGAACCATTGCCGGCACTGAAGTCAATAATAGGCAACAGCGTCCCATGCTTGTCTTTCTCCATCTCGGCATAGAGTGACAGGCGGGTCTTTGCATCGAAGAAGACGGTAGGCAAGTCTACTGTCAGGTTCTTGAGCTGCTGTAGAGAATCGACATCCAGCAAGAAATGCGCCTCATTCGTCATGCGCTCCGGACGGTTCAGCAAAGCCGCCAGATCATTCAGGACGGGGACGCGGCCCTGGATGCTATATGACTTCTGTTTCCTGTTCCGACGATACTGTAGCTGTAGCATCTGGCTGTTCAGCTGTCCACGGTCGGCGGTTCCTTCAAAGCGGATGGGTTCCATATCCATCTGCTTTCCGTTGCGCTGTAATACTAAGTCGGTAAGCTGGACTTCGCCTTCCGTGTCGCTCCAGCTGCTGGCCAGGAGGTCTGCATGTACTCTGGCGCTGAGAGCCAGGCTGTCTGTCAGTTCGTTGTCGGTCAGGTGCAGCGCATTGGGCTGCAGGTGTTGCAGCAGGCCATCGATCTTATATCTCTTCTGCGAGTTGGCGATGTCGAGGTCAAAGTCAAGGTCGATGTTGCCGAGAGAGTCATTCAGCGCAATGCTGCCCTTAAGTCCTCCCGCTTTCGTTCCTTCGCCCTTGACCTGAATGCCATGATAGGTATGCTGTCGGAACTCTAATCGGTCGATCATGCCATCCAGCGCCAGGAGGAGGGTAGAGTCTTGGATATATCGCACCTCAAAATCCGTGTTGGCAGCCACTTCTCCAATCTGTGCAGAGGCAGGAAGTAATGACGAGAGCTGGAATCCTTGTGTCAGGCAATGGCCGGTGAGCTGGAAGGCGCGTGTCTGCAGGTCTGTGATGGCATATCCATCCAGCGTGAAGTTGCCAAGGCCGGTGGTGGCGGCACCTTCGATCTCGACATGGCAGGGCATGCCTTCCAGATGCGCCTTGATAGCAATATCGCCCAGCGTATCTGTCCTGAACGAACTGTCGTGGATGTCTGCACTGATCAGCAGGCTGTCCAGAGGTGCATTAAGATTAGAGACAAAAAGAGAGGTTTGCACATGAGCGCTTCGCAGACCTTGGATCTTGCTGTGTCCATGTGGCAGCTGCAGTTGCTGCAGTTCTAGGGCGATACCTTCTGACGTTCCTTTGGCAATGGCCTTGCAAAGGAGGTCTTTGTGCTCAATCTGTAAACCTTTCAGTTTAAAGATATCCTGCACCTCTTGCGGCTTGCTGCGGAGATACTTCAGTCGGTCGATAAACAGATCGCAGCGGTTCACTTTGACCAATGCGTCCATGCCTTCGAAGTGCAGTTTCTTTATCTGCAGATGGTTGTCGTGCAGATGCAGGTTGGCGCTGAGATCATCCAACGCGTATTGGTTATAGGCGATGTGTCCTTGTCGCAGGAAGATGGCGTTGAGGTCGAACTGCTGGATGAATGACGGACTGTCATTGTCTTTGTTCAGAAGCGCGTCGATGAAAAACTGATAGTTGGCCACGCTGTCACCTTCCTGCTTTCTGCCATTGAGGTCGAAGTCGATAAGCTGGCAGGTGTTGAGCACCAAATGGTGCTGAAGCAGCGGCCACACGTCGTAAGCCAGCATCACACGGCGGGCATGGAGCAGCGTGTCGTCCTGCTGGTCATAGATGGTCAGTCGGTTCAGGACGACCTGGTTGCGCCAGTCCACCTCCACGTCGCCATCAATCTCGACGCGGGTTCCCAGCTTGTCGCTGAGAATAGTCGTCAGAGACTTATCGACCGTCAGTCCCACCAGATTGAAATGCACCGCCAGATATAAGGCGATGATCAGCAGCACCAACGTATAGACGATGGTGTGCATGCTGCGGCGTATGATGGTCGATAATAGTTTCAACGCTTATTCTATTGGATAGAGTGCATATTTGGCTCTGATGGCGCGGAATCGTTTCAGATCCTCCTGCCAGGTGGCCCGGATCTGCGCTTCGGTCATGCCGGCCTTCAGCTGATTATAGAGTTTGTCCGAGCCTGCCAACTGGTTGAAGAACTGGCGGCGGGTGATCCATCCCCAGCCTTTCTCCTTCTGATGCTGCAGGTAGAAACGGAGGCTGAATCCCTTAGGCGCTTCCGTCTTGCGCAGGTCATGATTGGCAAACATCTCGAACGGATGATCGGTGCCGCGGCCAACGCTGACTTCGCTTCCCTCAAAGAGACAGAGGCTCGGGTAGAGTGCGATGGCATGATCGTTCTGCAGGTTTTTTGACGGACCAATCGGCAGCGAGTAAGGTTGTCCATGTTTCCAGTTAGCACACGGGATGATCGTATAGTTGAGCGAAGGCTCAGCCTGTCCGGGTTGCTGCTGTTCCTTCAGCCAGTCCATCTCCACCATGATGCGGGCCAGCTCTCCTAAAGTGCAGCCATGGAGCAATGGGATGGGGATGATGCCGACAAAAGACGAGAACTTCATGTCAAGTGTCGGTCCGTCGACCTCATCTTTCGGATTCGGACGGTCGAGGATGATGAGCTCGACGTGCTGCTCGCTGCAGGCCTGCATGACATAGTAGAGTGTCGAAAGGTAAGTGTAGAAGCGACAGCCGACATCCTGAATGTCGAACACCAGCACATCGACTTCCTTCATCCATTCGGCCTTTGGCTTCTTGTTATTGCCATAGAGACTATAGATATTGAGTCCCGTTGCCTCGTCCTTGCCGTTGGTGATGTGAGCGCCAGCTTCTGCCGTTCCTTTGTAGCCATGCTCAGGCGCCATGATGCATCGCACATTGACACCGAGTGTCATCAATGTGTCAGGCAGAGGGATCAATGCTCCGTCAGAAGGTCTCGTGACCACGGCCGTCTGGTTGACCACCAGTCCCACCCGCTTCCCTTCGAGCAAAGGCAGGTAGGCCGACATGCTCTCGGCGCCGGTGAGGACTCTGGCGGCACAAAGAGTATGATTAGCAGGGGAAAAAGTGGCGATAAGAACCAATAATAGCAAGAAAAACTGCTTCATAGTTGGTATTGCAAGAAAAAATCTTTATTTTTGCGCGGCAAATATAATCATTATTCTCTAAAAGTCCAAATTTCGGACCCTTTTTTCTTTGAAAAAATGACAGCGCTCGATATCATTTATCATTTCTATCCAGAGGACACTCCTCTTCGTCAGTTATTGCTGCTTCACAGCCAGTGTGTGGCCGATAAGGCCATGGCTATCCTGCAACATTACGAAACCTCTCTACCTGCAGGAGAGACGCCGCTCACCATCGACCGTCAGCTCGTTCTCGATGGCGCTCTGTTGCACGACGTCGGCATCTGCCGTTGCGACGCTCGCGGTATCCTCTGTGAGGGGACCGAACCTTATATCTGCCACGGTACGATCGGTGCTCAGATGCTTCGCGACTATCGTGCTGAATTAGAGCAGGAAGGAAAAGATTATTCGGGGATTGACTGGGAGGCCTGCGCCCGCATCTGCGAGCGTCATACCGGAGCCGGTCTGACCGCCCAGAACATCCTCGATCAACAGCTGCCGATCACGCCTGTCCGCGACCTGCTGCCAGAGACTCCAGAAGAACAGCTGGTTTGTCTGGCCGATAAGTTTTTCAGCAAATCCGGCAATCCGTCGAAGGAGAAAGACTTCGACCGAGTCCGTCGCTCCATGCAGAAATTCGGTGCCGACAGCACCGCGCGTTTTGAGGCACTCTGTACTCAGTTTTGTGTATAGAAAAAGGATAAAACGGGTCTTTTGTACGCGAACATTATAAAATATAGTCAACTTTTCGGCCTTTTATTTGCTTTTATGCCTACAATTGAGTATATTTGCGCCCGATTTTTAATGTAAACAATGGAAAAGCAAGATTACTACGAGGTATTAGGCGTCAAGAAAGACGCATCAGACGACGAAATCAAGCGAGCCTATCGTAAGCTCGCCATCAAATATCATCCAGACAAGAATCCAGGCGACAAGACCGCCGAGGAGAAATTCAAGCAATGTGCTGAGGCCTACGAGGTGCTCAGTGACCCACAGAAACGCCAGCGCTATGACCAGTTCGGCTTCAACGATCCTGGCATGGGAGGTTTCGGTGGAGGCGCAGGCTTTAATCCGTTCGATATCTTCAACAGCTTCTTCGGAGGCGGTAGCAGCGGCGGCGGTTTCAGTTCGTTCTTCAGTGGCGACGATGAACCAGCCGGCCAGC
Source organism: Bacteroidales bacterium (assembly GCA_045598885.1). GTDB lineage: Bacteria > Bacteroidota > Bacteroidia > Bacteroidales > UBA3663 > Liminaster. Next base: position 23,146 of record JAZRVB010000059.1, on the reverse strand, counting down.
GTGGTTCGAACATCCGCGTCCGTGTCAAGGTCAGCTTGGCCGACGTGGTCTATGGCGTCGAGAAGCATATCAAGATCAAGAAATACGTCGAGTGCCAGCATTGCCATGGCACAGGTGCTAAGGATGGCAAGGACTTCGATACCTGCCCGAAGTGTAAGGGCCGTGGCCGCGTCGTACAGGTGGTCAACAGCCTCTTCGGCCGAATGCAGACCGAGACCGTCTGTCCGGATTGCCACGGCACCGGCAAGAAGATCAAGAATAAGTGTACGCACTGTCACGGCGAGGGCGTCATCCTTGGCGAACAGGTCGTAGACATCAAGATTCCAGCAGGTGTGGCCGACGGCATGCAGCTCAATATGAGCGGTTATGGTCATGCTGGCAAGATGGGAGGTCCTGCCGGCGATCTGTATGTCGTGATCGAAGAAGAGCCACATCCAGACTTCATCCGTCAGGAAGATACGCTCATCTATAACCTGCTGATCGACTTCCCTACTGCCGCTCTCGGTGGCGAGGTGGAGATCCCGCTCGTACAGGGCAAGAAGACCATCACCATCAAGCCCGGTACCCAGCCAGACACCCAGATGCGCATCCATGGCGAGGGTCTGCCAGCCGTCGATCATTACGGTCGCGTCTCATCGCACCGTGGCGATCTCATCGTCAACGTCGGGGTCTATGTGCCAGAGCGCCTGACCGACTCTCAGCGCAGCCTTGTCGAGCAGATGCGCGAGACCAAGGCCTTCGAGGCACCAGCTTCGGCTTTCGCACGCTTCAAGGAGCATGTGAAGAACCTCTTCTCTTAAATTTAAGACATTATCATCTTTTAATACCCCTACTATATGTTAAAACTGACACGCCGCATCGTGGCCCTCATTTTCTTGCTGGGTCTCACCTGGCTGTTCCTCGACTTTACAGGTACAGCACAGTCCATGCTGGGCTGGATGGCTAAGTTACAGCTCTTGCCGTCTATTCTGGCGCTCAATTGGGTGGTGGTCGTGGCCTTATTGGTCATCACCTGGCTCTTTGGCCGCATCTATTGTTCCGTCATCTGTCCATTGGGTATCCTGCAGGATGCCATCTCTTGGGTGGCTGGCAAATTGAATCTCAACAAGAACAAGCGCAAGTTCGGCCGCTTCTCATACGATGGCACCAAGTGGCATCAGATGGCGCGTGTCGTTGTCTTTGCGCTCTTTGTCGTCTCGATGCTCGCAGGTTTTGGCTTCTTCGTCCAGCTGCTGGCTCCATACAGTTCGTTCGGCCGTATGGTCACTATGTTGCTCAAGCCTCTCTATGAGATGGGCAACAACGTCCTGGCTGCCAAGGCTGAGGAAGTTGGTTCGTTCCAGTATTATATGGTCGATGTATGGCAGCGCTCACTGCCACTCACCATTCTGGCAGGCTGTACCTTCCTGATCGTCGCCATCATGGCATGGGTCGGAGGTCGTGCTTATTGCAATAACATCTGCCCGGTAGGTACTTTCCTCGGCTTCCTGTCACGTCGCAGCCTCTTCCGCGTCCAGATCGATGCTGACAAGTGTAAGAACTGTGGTCTTTGTGCTCGTAAGTGTAAGGGCGCAGCTATCGATTTCAAGAATCATACGGTCGATGGTTCACGCTGTGTCGACTGCTTTGACTGTCTCGATACCTGTAATCATGGCGCATTGACTTACTCAATTGCCAAGAAGAACAGTACTCCTAACTCCTCACTCCAAACTCCTAACTCTGCCGACGGCAAAGAGCCTTCACGCCGCGCCTTCCTGACCGCCACCGCTGCCGTCCTTGGCGCTACCGCAATCAAGGCGCAGGAGAAGACGACCGACGGAGGTTTCGCAACCATCCTCGATAAGAAGGTGCCAGAGCGCCAGAATACCATCTGCCCTCCAGGTGCCATCAGCCTCAAGCATCTCCAGCAGCATTGTACTGGTTGCCAGCTATGTGTCAGCGAGTGTCCGAATGGTGTGCTCCGTCCAGGTAGCGGCCTGTTGAACATGATGGTGCCAGAGGTCAGCTATGAGCGTGGCTATTGCCGTCCTGAGTGTACCCGCTGCTCGGATGTTTGTCCAGCAGGTGCAATCATCAAGTTCAAGGGCGATGCCGAGGAGCGTCAGGCAGTGAAGGCCAGCACCAAGATCGGTACAGCTCATTGGATCAAGGATAACTGTGTGGTCCTCAATGATGGCGTCAGCTGTGGCGCTTGCGCTCGTCGCTGTCCACAGAATGCTATTCAGATGGTGCCTTCCGTCGCTGACGATCCTAAGTCTCCAAAGATTCCAGTGGTCGATGAGGAGAAGTGTATCGGCTGTGGCGCCTGTGAGAACCTCTGTCCATCGCGTCCATTTTCTGCTATCTATGTAGAGGGTGTCGATACACAGCATACCATTTAAATGTGATGTAGTAAAAGGGTAGTAAAAGGGTAGTAATAGAGGAGTAAAAGGGTAGTAAAAGGGACATTACTCCTCTTGTCTAAATTTCGACATCTGATACATTCGTCCCTTTTACTCCCCTTTTACTCCCCTTTAACTCCTCTTTAACTCCCCTTAAAAAGAACCAACAATGAAAAAGATAATCAATCGTCGCGAATTCCTTCAGCGCCTTGGCCTGGGTTCGGCTGCTATTGCAACCGCTGCCACCCTGCCATCGTGCATCTCTGCCCCTAAACCATCAGAGGATGGCGACTTCAATCCTAAGGGCGGACCATTCAGTGAAGACCAGTTGGGTGAGATGACTTATCGCATTAATCCGGTCAATGGAGATAAAGTGAGTATCCTTGGCTATGGATGTATGCGATTTCCTCAGCGTACCGATGGCAAGACTGGGCCTGATGGCAATGATCTCGACCAGGAGAAGATCAACGAACTGATCAAGTACGCCATGGATCATGGTGTCAACTATTACGATACGAGCCCGGCTTACCTCAAGGGTTTCTCTGAGCGTTCGGTAGGTATCGCGCTCAAGGCTACCGGCCGTCCACGCGAATCCTACTACATCGCCACCAAGCTCTCTAACTTTGCCGTACAGCAGCAGACCCGTGAGGCTTCGCAGGAAATGTTGCGCAATTCGCTCAAGTACCTTCAGACCGATTATATCGATTACCTCCTGTTGCATAGCATCGGTGGCGGAGGTATGAAGAACTTCAACCAGCGTTACATGGATAACGGCATCCTCGACTGGCTCGTCGAGCAGAAGCAGAAGGGAGTCATCCGCAATCTCGGTTTCTCATTCCACGGCGAGGCTGAGGTCTTCGAGACCATGCTCAAGTGGCACGATGAGGGTAAGTATCACTGGGACTTCGTTCAGATCCAGATGAACTATCTCGACTGGAACAATGGCGACAAGCAGGAAGGCCGTAGTATCAACGCCGAGTGGCTCTATGATGAGCTTGACAGGCGCGAGATCCCTGTGGTCATCATGGAACCATTGCTCGGTGGCCGACTCAGCAACCTGCCTAACCACGTCATCGCACACCTCAAGGCACGTCTGCCAGAGATGAGTGCAGCCTCATGGGCCTTCCGTTTCTGCGGCACCTATCCACGCGTACTCAGCGCCCTGTCGGGTATGACCTATATGGAGCACCTGCAGGACAACCTCCGCAGTTTCTCTCCACTCGTGCCATTGACTCAGGAGGAGCTTGACTACCTCGAGGGTGCAGCCAAGCAGCTGATCAAGTATCCGCTCATCCCTTGCAACGACTGTAAGTACTGCATGCCATGTCCTTACGGCCTCGACATTCCAGGTATCTTCGTACATTATAATAAATGTGTCAACGAAGGCGTGCTGCCAGGTGGCGAGGAGGAAGCAAACTACAGCGAGCTCCGTCGCAACTATCTGATCAGCTACAACCGTGCGATCCCGACCTTGCGTCAGGCCGATCACTGTATCAATTGTAACCAGTGTTCGCCTCACTGCCCTCAGAATATCCGCATCCCACAGCAGCTGGAGAAGATCGCGGCGTCTATCGAGCAGCTGAAGCGTAAGGCGTAAGTATTTGACAGAAGAACATAAGAACATAGAAAATTTGTCCTTATGTTCTTTTGTCTATAAATTAAATAGAATGTTTATCGAAGTAAAAGACGTCAGTAAACAATACGGAGACCACGTGGCGCTGAGTCACGTGAGTCTCAATGTTCCTGACGGTTCAATCTATGGCTTGCTGGGTCCTAACGGAGCCGGCAAGACATCATTAATCCGTATTATCAATCGCATTACGCATGCAGACAGTGGCGAGGTGTTGCTCCACGGCCGTCCGATGACCGATGACGACGTGCTCCACATCGGCTACCTGCCAGAGGAGCGAGGCTTGTATAAAAAGATGACCGTCGAGGATGAGATCATCTATCTGGCACGCCTTCGCGGCATGTCGCGCTCTGATGCCATGCACGCCATGACCGAGTGGCTCGATCGCTTCGACCTCGCCGAGTGGCGCAAGAAGAAAGTCGAGCAACTCAGCAAGGGTATGGCGCAGAAGGTGCAGTTTATCACTACCGTCATCCATCGTCCGCCACTTCTGATCTTCGATGAACCTTTCTCCGGCTTCGATCCCGTCAACGCAGATCAGCTCAAGCGCGAGATCCTGCGCCTTCGTGACGAGGGTGCCGCCATCCTTTTCTCAACACACAACATGTCGTCTGTTGAGGAGGTGTGTCAGGAGATCACGCTCATCAACCACAGCAAGGCCGTACTCCAAGGTAAGGTCGAGGAGGTGCGTCAGCGCTTCAAGAAAAATATCCTTGAGGTCACTACGACCGATGGACAGCGCTTCGACTACCGACTCGAACCCGGTCAGACCATGCACGATGCCATTGCGTCGCTCAACGATAAGTACTCACTCACCGGCTTCCGCGAGATCCTGCCATCCATGCACGAGATCTTCGTCGAGACCGTAAACTCTGATGAAGTCTATGAATAAGTTAGGTTTGATTATTCAGCGTGAGTACTTGCAGATGGTGGCAAAGAAATCCTTTATCGTCACCACCATTCTTGTACCGATCCTCAGCATCCTGCTGTGTGGCGTGCTTCCGATCATGCTTTCGAACGTCAAGAGCGACGAGAAGAAAGTTGTCGCAGTGGTCGATCAGACCGAAGGCGAGCAGTTCCAGTCCCTCTTTACGGCGACCGATGAGTATCAGTTCGTTACTCTCGCGTCTTCCGAGGTTCAGTCTTCGACCGATGAGCCCTATTATAAATATTATAAGCAGAATGATGGTCTTTATGCCATCGTTGTTATTCCGCGGGATATTGTAGCTACCCAGCAGCTGACGATCCTCAGCGAGCAGTCCCTGAGTGGCAGCCTTGAATCGGACGTCCGCAGCATTCTGTATCATCCGATGCGTAGTGTCAAGATTGCGGCTTACGACATCGATGGACTTGAAGAAATCCTGAAAGATTGTGATGTCTACTTCGACGTCCGAACCATCAAGTGGGGCGAGGATGGCAAGGAGACCGTCTCGTCAGCCATGGTATCCGAGATCGTCGGTCTCTGCCTGGCATTCCTGACCTATATGTTCGTACTGACCTACGGCGCCATGATCATGAGTGGGGTGGTGGAGGAGAAGACCAATCGCATCGTTGAGGTCATCATCTCTTCGTGCAAACCTATCGAGTTGATGCTCGGCAAGATCATCGGTGTTGCCTTAGTCGGTCTCACTCAGTTTGCTGTATGGGGTGTCCTCCTTGGCACCGCTGGTTTAATCGCCACCATCGCTTTCGGCCTCAATGCCCCTCTCGACCCTACGGCCCTCGACCCCTCAATTACTCCTAACTCCTCGCTCCTAACTCCTAACTTCCTCGCGCTGATTTTGAGCGTGAATTACCCCCTCATCCTCACCTGCTTCCTGCTCTATTTCGTCGGAGGCTACCTGCTTTACGCCAGCCTCTTTGCCGCCTTCGGCTCGGCGGTCGATCAGCAGCAGGACACCTCGCAGTTCATGGCTCCGATCATGTTCTTTATGATCTTTGCGCTTTATGCAGGTATGTTCAGTATGCAGAATCCCGACGGCCCGTTGGCATGGTGGTGCAGCATGGTACCGTTCACCTCACCGATCACGATGATGGTGCGCCTCCCGTTCGATGTTCCTGTCTACGAACTCGCCCTTTCTCTCGCCATCCTCTATATTACCGCCTTCCTCATCCTTTGGCTGGCAGCTCGTATCTACCGTACCGGCATCCTGATGTATGGCAAGAAGTTCTCTTGGAAGGATATCATCAAATGGATCCGACAGTGAGGTTGACAGGTTATAAGGTAATGAGGTCATGAGATTACAAAAAAGATCAGGAAAAACTTCATTTTTTGCGATTTTTTCACAATAAACCCACGAAAACTCCCCAAAAACTCATTTTTTTGCTTTGAGATTTTGGGGAGTCATTTTTTATTTTTATATTTGCGCGACGTATAGTGTGATTGCCATACGCTCTTGTGTGGTGACCACCGCCGTAGGCGTGCCAAATATAAAAAATACTCCTGATATGAAAACTCTTAGTAACTCATTCAGTCGACTGACCTCTCATCGGTCATTCTTGTTCTCACTGATGCTCTTACTCGTAGCGCTCTCATCCTGCTCTACCCCTTACAATGTGGCGTACTTCCAGGACATGCCGCTTGAGAAGCGTGTCCCTATCGTCAAGCCACAGACCATCCGTCTGCATCCGGCAGATAAAGTGAGCATCCTTGTCAGTACCCGCGATGCTTCGCTGTCTCAGTTGTTCAGTTTGTACAGCACCTATTCTATTGGTAATGTGTCTGGCAGTATGGGTGGTTCGAGTCAGAATCGAACCTCAGAATATACCGTAGGTTCTGATGGCTATATCAATTTCCCTGTTTTGGGTCGTCTGAATGTCTTGAATAAGACTCGCGAGGAGTTGCAGGATTACATCAAGAACGAGCTCATTGCTCAGAATCTTGTCAAGGATCCTATTGTTACCGTTGAGTTCGTTAATCTCAACGTCATGATGATTGGTGCGATTGGTACAAAGCGTATCCCTATCGATCGCGATCAGTTTACGATTCTTGATGCCATTACCCAGGCTGGCGACCTTGATATTACAGGTCAGCGAGAGAATGTGCGTGTCATCCGTGAGTCTGGTGCCAACCAGCGCATTGCCTACGAGGTGAACCTTTGTTCGGCAGAGGAGCTCTACAATTCTCCGGCTTATTATCTCCAGCAGAATGATATCGTATATGTCGAGCCAAGCGATAAGGTGAAGCGTACCACCACGGAGTATGGCAGCAGTATGGTCAACTATACCTTCTGGGTAGGCCTTCTCACCAGCGCCCTCACCGTGATTGCTATTTTCAAATAAATAGAATAAAGCTTTAGTCGGCATTATTCATTATTTCATTATTCATCAGAACTATGATTCCATTAGATACTCAAGTTCAGGCAGCAGGTCCTGCTCCACAGCAGAATAATTCGCAGGCAGGCGCTGGCACGTCGCTACGCCTTACGGATATTTTGATTCTCCTTGTTTCCAACTGGCCTTGGATCCTGCTTTGTCTGCTTCTGTCATGGGGAGCAGCAGAGTTGTATCTTCGCTATACCCGTCCTATCTATACCCGTACATCATCCATCCTGATCAAGGATGCGAATAAGAACAAGGGCATGGGTGTTCTCTCGGATGATAAGATGTTCCAGAACAACGTCGATATCAACAATGAGATCTTCACCCTCAAGTCTCCGACTATCATGACCGAGGTCATCAAACGTCTGGATCTCCAATTGGAGTATTTTGTCAACGGCCGTTTCTATCGTACGACACTTTATGGCAGTTCACTTCCAGTGCGCGTACAGTTCCATGATGTGCCAGACAATAAGGCTGCGGGTTTCAATCTGCAGATGCTGAAAGACTCGGCTTATGTCCTCACAAATATCTATCTTGACTATGAGGAGTGGCCAGAGAAGGCACTGAAGGGTCGGTTGGGAACGACGATCGAAACCCCTGTCGGCAAAGTGACGATCAGCGCTACGGACTTCTATCATTATGAAGAGTCACCAATCGTCGTGGAGCAGCACAGTCTTCAGAGCACCTTGGCATTCTATGTCGGTGAGCTGGAAGTCTCTCCAGAGAATGGCTCTTCTATTATTAATATGAAAGTCCATGACTTCAATAAGCAGAAGGCAGAGGACATCCTTTATAGTGTCATCAACATCTACAACGAGCAGTGGATGCACGATCGTAACCAGATCAGCATTAGTACCAACGAGTTCATCAATGAGCGACTTCAGATCATTGAGGATGAGTTGGGCAATGTCGAAGGTAATATTTCCAGCTATAAGTCAGAGCATTTGATTGTCGGTAATGCGGAAACAACGGCTGGAACCTACATGTCACAGGCGCAGAGTGCCAGTGAGGAGCAGGTCAAGCTCAACAACCAGCTCTACATGGCGCGCACTATTCGTAGCTATTTGACCAATGAGCAGAACCATAATCAGCTTATTCCTACCAGCTCAGGCTTGGGCGGTTCTGTTGGCGGTCAGGTTGCAGCCTACAACGAGCTGCTGTTGCGCCGCAATAATTTGGTGTCTGCCTCTTCCCTCCAGAACCCATTGGTACAGGATATGGATATGCAGCTGGCAGGTCTTCGCTCATCGATGCTGGGATCTATTGACAGCTATATCAGTGAGCTCTCGCTTTTGGTGCGTAGTTCTCAGAGCGTACAGGCAATCAGTAACAGCAAGGTCGCCTCTGCGCCAGGTCAGAGCAAGTACCTTCTCTCCGTCGAGCGTCAGCAGAAGGTCAAGGAGTCTCTCTATCTCTACCTGCTTCAGAAGCGTGAGGAGAACGAGCTCTCTCAGGCATTTACCGCCTATAACAACCGCGTCGTAACGCCACCTTCAGGTAGCAATGCTCCGACCTTCCCGGTCTCAAAGAATGTCTACATGCTTTGTCTGGCTATCGGTTTCTTGTTGCCATGCTTCATTATTATTTTGAATGAGCTGGTCAACACCTCGGTTCGAGGTCGTAAGGACTTGGATGTTCTCACCATTCCTTTCTTGGGAGAGATTCCGATGAAGAATCCGGAGAACCGTTTTGTCCGTTTCTTCCGTAATGTCCGTCAGCGACTGCATTTGGGCAGTAAGAAGGTCAAGGAGGATAAGACCTTGCACATTATGGTGCGTGAGGGCAAGACCGATGTCATGAATGAGGCATTCCGTGTTGTTCGTACCAATCTTGAGTTTATCGCTGGTCGTTCGGATGAAGGCCATGTTGTCATGCTTACCTCATTCAACCCGAACTCAGGTAAGACCTTCGTCGTTACCAACGTCTCTATGGCATTGGCACTGAAGAACAAGCGCGTTCTGGTGATCGACCTCGATATGCGTAAGCGATCAGCCTCAGCAATGGTAGGCAAGCGCCTCGTCGGACTTTCAAACTATCTGGCAGGTCATGTTGATGACTTCCACACGCTGATTAAGCCAAGTGGACTTAACGAGAACCTCGATGTCCTTCCTGCTGGTAAGGTTCCACCTAATCCAACCGAGCTGCTCTATGAGGAGCGTCTTGATACGTTGGTCAACTCATTGCGCAAGGAGTATGACTACATCTTCCTGGATTGTCCACCTCTCGAGATTGTAGCCGATGCCACCATCGTCTCTCGTCTGGCAAGCATGACCATTTTCGTCATCCGTGCAGAGGCATTGCAGCGCACCGCATTGCCAGATGTCCAGAAGTACTATGACGAGAAGCGTCTTGCTAAGATGACCATCCTTCTCAATGGTACTACTGACGCGTTCTCACGCTATGGCTATCACCGTTATGGCAGTCGTTATGGTTATTCTTACGGCTACGGCAGCCACTACTCATCCTACGGCTATGGTGAGGATGACGAGAAGGAGGAAAAGAATTCTTCAAAGAAGTAGTTTTTTCAGAACTGAAAAACCAGGCAGTCTTGTCGAGTCTTTGAACTCTGCAAAGACTGCCAGTTTTTTTAATTATATGATTCAGATTTCAACTTTGTGCAGCGATGTCTGTTATTGAATTTAGTGATGTAGGTAAGTTGTACCGACTCGGACGAGTCGGTACGGGTTTCTTGCAAGATGATATTTATCGTTGGTGGCATACAAAAATTATGCATCGGGTTGACCCATTTCTTGACATGGCCCAAATCAATGATCGTACAGAAGCTAGTAAATCTGATTACATATGGGCTCTTAAAGAGATTACATTAAGTATTAAAAAAGGAGAGGTTGTAAGTATTATTGGTAAGAATGGATCGGGAAAGAGCACTCTTTTGAAGTTGCTGTCTCGCATCACTAGTCCAACGACAGGTATAATCAAGTATGAGGGTAGAGTTTCGTCTTTGTTGGAGGTCGGTACAGGTTTTCATTCGGAGCTGACTGGTCGAGAGAATATTTATATGAATGGTGCTATACTTGGAATGAAAAAACGGGAAATCACTTCCAAGTTAGATGAGATAGTTGCTTTCTCTGGGATTGAAAGGTATTTGGATACTCCTGTGAAGCGCTATTCTAGTGGAATGATTGTACGTCTGGGTTTTTCTGTTGCCTCTTTCTTGGAGCCTGAGATATTGGTGGTGGACGAAGTTCTCACAGTAGGTGATGCAGAATTTCAAATGAAGGCAATGGCAAAGATGGAATCTATGAGTCACCAGGAGGGAAGAACTGTTTTGTTTGTAAGTCATAATTTAGAAGCCGTAAAAATGCTTTGCCAAAGAGGTCTTGTCCTTGACAAAGGTCAGCTAGTTTTTGATGGCCCAGTAAATGATGCCGTTTCTTTTTATCGTAATGAGGGCATCAGTGATCAAATAAATACAATTGTTCAAGGAGTGAAATGGTGTGTTCCTTTTATAAAAGTTGAAAATATCGTGTTGAATGGAACTACACAACCTAGAAGTATCATACAATGTAATCAGAAGTATCTTGATCTTTTAGTTGAAGGAACAACGGATAAAACTATACCGGCTCTAGATGTTCGATTGGAATTTCGTAATCATGAGGGAATAATTATGGCATCGTTGGCAGAAGGTCATTATCGTCACCTTACACATTCGTATTCTCCAGGCTTTTTTTCTATTAGTAAGACTATTCAGTTGCCACGTTATCTCTCTACCGGAGACTATATAATAGATATAGTTCTTCATCGTCCCAATTATTGTCTCTATATGCAGGCACTTAGTTGTGCTAGGATTCATATAGAAGGAAACAGGGATCCTTTAGGAGATTCATTGGAGTGTAAGCGAGATGGTTTTATCGGATTGGTCTCTACTGATTCAGATACAATATGATACCGAAGAAGATACATTATTGTTGGTTTAGCAAAGATCCATATCCTCAGATTGTAGAGGAATGTATAGCTTCGTGGAAGAAATATATGCCAGATTGGGAATATGTTTTGTGGGATTATGACAAGGTCAAAGACATTGATTCAATTTGGTTGAAAGAATGTATCGACGCGAAAAAATGGGCTTTTGCAGCTGATTATATCCGCTTATGGGCGGTATACCATGAGGGTGGAGTTTATCTAGATAGTGATGTTTTTGTTTTTCAGTCATTCAATTCATTTTTGAAAGATAGGATGTTCATAGGAAGGGAAAGTGTAGAATATCACACTTTCGATGATGGAGTTCAGGTCTATCTTACCTCTCATTGTTTTGGGGCAGAGGCGAATCATCCCTTTGTTAAATTGAATCTTGCTTATTACCAGGATCGTCATTTTCAGACTTGTTCTTCTATAGAGATTCCTAATCTTCTTCGCTATGATATGTTAATGATGCCGTTCATACAGAGCCGATTAGCAGAGACTTTAGGTTATGATCCAGTTCCCCTTGCTTCAGAGCATCAATCATTGCCTGATGGAATGGAGATTTATCCACCCTATTATTTCTGCTGGAGCCCAGAGTATCCGGATGTTTATGTGTCTAAACGATTTGCTCAGCACTTGGGGCAAGGAAGTTGGAGAGAACCGGAATATAGGAAAAAGACGGTAGATCTTCCTATTGATTGGAAGTACAAGATCCGTTGGCGTCTTGTTTTCTTGCTTGAGAAAATGGTAAAATGTTTTGATTATAAATTAGTAAGAATTCATCCAGATGGTAGAATCTAGAAAGGGGCCTTTTTCTCGTTTTTTATCGATGTTTACGCGTCCTCTTCAACAAGATCCAATAGGATGTTTATTGTTTTGTGTCCTATTTTCAGGAATACTGGTAATTGAAAGGAGTTGTGGCTTTGTCTCTTATGGATTGTATATGGCGGTATTCTCCTTTCTTCAGTTCTATACCGTCATGGTTCTACTGATGCTTTCTCGCCGAATCTATAGGATAATTAAACCCATTCTTTGCATTCTTTTATGCTTATTTTTTTTGTTTAATGTTTTTTGTTACACGCATCTTAATACGACAATATCTCCAGATATTATAATAATATTATTGGCTACTAATATTTATGAGACTCAGGAGTTTGTTTCGGTGTATTTCCGCGATAGTGATTATGCCATTGGAGGACTAATCCTTATAGTAGTTACTTTTTTTTATTATTTGTCGGAGAATATCCAGATACAATTTAGTTTTAAGAGTCAGTCTCTTTTCTCTGTATTGTTCTTTTTTTTATGTTTAGCAATTCTTCGTAATAATGAAGTTGTATCCAATTATTGGAGAGATATTGGCGAAATAAAGATTAATGAGACTGTGGATCTTTCAAAGCATTTTTCCTATCCATTGTTAGATTATTCTAAAGAAACTATCCCAGATAAAGTTGTTATCGTAATAGGAGAATCTTTCACCCCAAGTCATAGTTCTTTATATGGATATCCAATAAAGACAAATCCCCGGTTAGAGGCATTGCGAGATGATAGTCTTTTATATGTCTATCCTTCAGTGATGTCTCCATCTACCCATACTGTAAAATGTTTCAAGTATATTCTCAATACGCATTTGCTTACAGATCCAGATAGTGTGGAATGGTATAATTCATTTACAGTGATGGAGCTATTTAGGTCTATTGGATACACTACATCTTGGTATTCAAATCAGGTTATGATGGGAACTCATAATAATATCGCATCCATGCATGGCATGGTTTGCGATCATACGGCATTCGTCAATAGTGGAAAAGAACCGACGAGTTATGATGGAAAGCTTCTGAGTATAGAGGAATCTCATGAAATCAATCAAGCTTTTTTTTATCACTTAAGAGGACAGCATGGAGCGTATGATATGCGATACCCAGAGGAATTTAATATATTTGAAGATTCTTTATATACACAATTCCCTTCTCATCAGGTCGAGCCTCGACGGACTTATGATAATGCGACATTGTATAACGATTATATAGTTAGTGAAATATTCAGAAAATTTAAGGATGAAGATGCATTATGCTTCTATTTTCCTGATCATGGACAGGATTTTTATGATGTCGATGATGAATTCTATGGGCATGGACGTCTAGGAGAACCTATGTCAGTCGAGGCTGCCAGAAGAATCCCATTCATGGTATACACATCTAGTGAATGCCAGAAGTTGCATCCTGATCTCTTGTCTCAAATTATTGAGACAAGAGATACATCGCTGTGTACAGATGCTTTTATATCTTACTTGATGAAACTCCTGAAAATACAACGAAATGATTCCTAAAAGAATACACTATTGTTGGCTAAGTACAGACCTTTTTCCGTCACAGGTTCAGGTTTGTATTGAGTCTTGGAAGCGATACATGCCAGATTGGGAATATGTATTGTGGGACTATAATAGGGTGAAGGAGATTGACTCAATTTGGCTGAAGGAGTGCATCGAAGTAAAAAAATGGGCATTTGCCGCTGATTTCATTCGTTTGTGGGTTTTGTATTATGAGGGAGGTATTTTTTTAGATACAGACGTCTTGGTCTACCAGTCATTAGAACCATTTCTGAAGAATCGGTTCTTTATTGGCAGGGAAGCCGTTTATTATCCTACTTTTGATGATGGTATTCAGAACTTTCTAACCTCACATTGTTTTGGAGCGGAAGAAGGGCATCCTTTCTTGAAACTAAATCTTGGCTATTATCAAGGACGGCATTTTATAGAGAGTTCTTATTCTGAAATTCCTAATATTTTGAGATATGATATGATCATGATGCCATATATCCAGAGCAGGCTTGCTGAAACATGGGGATACAATCCTTCTATGAACGCTGATTATATCCAAAATCTTAAAGAGGGAATGGTTATCTTCCCCTCGTCATATTTCGGTAGTTCCTTGCAACTTTCTTCTCCTGCAAAATGCTTTGTTACTCATTTAGGTCTGGGGCATTGGCGGGAATCTGATTATTGGGAGAAACATCCTAAATCTCCGCAGCTGACTATTTCATATAAGATCCGATGGAGAATTGTCTTTTTATTAAAGCGAATTGTCCGAAGGTTCGATTATGTCATGTATCGAATTCATCCAGATGGGCTTGAGTAACACTGATGCTCCACTGATATCTGTCATTGTACCGATATACCATTCAGAGGCCTATCTCGGTCGCTGTCTTAAAAGTATTTTCGAACAGACGTATTGTGCTCTTGAAATTCTTTTGATACTTGATGGTTATTCTTCAAAGGCAGAGAAAATTATATCTCAAGTTCTTGATAATTATCCTTGTCGGAAGAACCAGATTCGACTGATCCGTCACGGAGAGAATAAAGGTATCTGCTATTGTCGACAAGAAGGCCATGAGCTTTCTACCGGTGAATATATCTATCATTGCGACAGTGATGACTGGCTTGAATTAGATGCTTTTGAGGTTTTGTGTTGTAAGGCAAGGGAGCAGCAGGCAGATTTGGTGTATTTCGATTACGTCCGTCATTATGAGCATGGGGGTAGGGATGCTGTTTATTCCTCGTCAAGAGTTTCTAATGGAATAGTCGATATGGTCGATGGAACCCTTCAAAACAAGTTGATTCGTCGACAGTTTATTGTATGTCATTCAATCCGATTCCCTGATGGCATTAATTGGGGAGAGGATCTTTTTATGTCCATCCTATTACATGTAATGGCTGTCAAGGTTTCCTATTGCCCACAAGTCTTTTACCATTACAACATTCATAAGGGATCTGTCACTACTGAAGTAACTCTCGAGAAATACGAGCAGTTAGTAGCATGTCCAAGTCTGCTGGAGAAAGAATTGCGTCGACGAGAGAAACTGGATGTCTATACCATGTTGATCATGAGACTCAAGTTTGAATCAAAAGTGTATTATTTGATTCATCCCAAGATCCGGGACTTATCACGTTGGCTTTCTGTATATCCTGAATGTCACCCATATATCTCGCATTTTTCTGAAATTCCATTTTATTTGAAATGTGTGTCCTGGATGACGATTCATCGTATGCAACCGGCAGTACTTTTTTGCTTGTTTCTTCGTGATCTATATCATAAAATACGGAACTGAAGACTCTTTTCCCAATGGATGTTTCAATAGTAGTACCTGTTTATAATGTTGCTCCATATATAATCCGATGCTTGAATTCTCTGGCGACTCAGACTTATAGGGGGAGTCTGGAGTGTATATTGGTTGATGATAGGGGAGACGATGATAGCATGGTGCTTGTAACCGAGTTTGTAAATAACTATCAAGGTAAAGTTTCATTTCGAATTGTCCACCATCCTACTAATATGGGACTGTCTGTTGCACGCAACACAGGCATAGAAGAAGCGAAAGGGGAGTATGTTTATTTTCTTGATTCTGATGATTGGATTGACACAGATTGTATTGCTTCTATGATGGCAATGGCAGAATGCTATCCCCAAGTAGAGATGGTTCAAGCTGGGGCGGCTTCTTCTATCGATCATCTGCAGCAATGGCTAGATTTACGCAATAGCCATTTGCCAGAATACATTGAAACAAAACGCAATATTAAACCTCTCATGCTTGACCGAAAGAAAATACCTGTTACGGCATGGAATCGCTTGATCAAGCGATCATTCATTATTGACAATGAGTTGTTTTTTCGGCCAGGTATCATTCATGAAGATGAGTTGTGGACTTTTGAGATAGCAAAACATCTTAACTCTTTGGCCATACTAAAACAGAATGTATATCATTATGAGCCACGAGAAACAGGTATAACTGCAGTGTATTCTAAAAAAAGTGCAGAAAGTCTCATTGAAATAGCAAAACAGATGATTGCAGGGGTTAATAGCCCTTTTTTCTCTGGAACTATCGATTATATACGACACTTCATTTTTGTTTTTTCTTTCGATATTCAGGAGGAACCTCTACGTCTAGCAATGCTGGATTGTTCGATTGACCTTTCTGCGAGATGTGGGTTGTTTCGCCGTATGAGGATATTTTGCTGGGTAAGAATGGCAAAGCTTAATATTCGACAGCATCCCTTTTTGTATTCTATTCTTTATCATTTAGCTTAAAGAATGCCTGTGTTGAAATCTATCCTCTTTCTCATCCCCTCCTTGTCAATCCGTGGGGCAGAGCGTGCTCTGGTTAACCTAGTTGATCATTTGGATAAGAAGAAGTATCAGATTACTGTACAGACGCTTTTTGATGTCGGAGAGATGAGACAGAAACTCTTACCTGATGTAGTGTACAGAGGAGGGCTCCCCTTCATCGTAAGAGGAAATGTCCTTTTTTTAAAAATGTTTTCACCTGCATTTCTTTACCGTACCATAGTAGGCAAGCGATATGATGTTGTCGTTGCATATCTTGAGGGAGTTGTGACGCGTATCGTTTCAGGATGTCCATACTATGACAGTAAGAAGATCGCATGGGTTCATACAACCTTTTCTAACGACAATGATTTCTCCTATTGTTATAGGAATCTTAAGGAGGCTTTAGCATGCTACAACAAATACGACAGGATCGTTTGTGTCTCTGAAACAGTCAGAAAGTGCATTAGTAGTTGGTTAGAAGGTCCTATGGTTATCCTCTATAATCTGATAGATTCTTCACAGATAATTACGCTTGCGAAAGAAGAACCAGAAATGAAGTTACCTTCCACTATGCCATATTTGGTATTTGTAGGAGCTTTGGAGCAAAATAAAGGAATCGTACGTTTATTATCAGTACATAAGCGCCTTTTGCGGGAAGGCCATTTACATCATTTATGTATAATCGGAGATGGTTCTTTGGCTGATCGATTAAAATGGAAAGAGCGTTCTTCCTTAACGATTCATTTCCTTGGGGTACAGCAGAATCCTTATAAATATGTAAAACGGGCAGACTTATATGTCTGTGCTTCTCATCGGGAAGGCCTGAGCTATACCATCCTTGAGGCTATGATTTTGGGAAAACCTGTGGTGAGCACCGCCTGTGGTGGCCCTCAGGAATTGCTTGGAGTAAACTCTGAATATGGGTTATTGACGCCAAACACCGAGCAAGGTCTATACGATGGCATCCATAAAATGCTTTGCTACCCCGCCTTGATGTCGTATTATTCTGCACAGTCGCTTGAACGGGCCAAGTCTTTTATTAAGAAGGAGGAGGTAATAGCACTTCATAATCGCCTATTTGATGAATAGGAATACTCGCCTTTTCAGTTATGACTTCTTGAAGGCTCTGTCCATATTGGGTATTGTCTTTTATCATCTGCATAGTATCAGATTCGGTGAGATCCCTGCAGATGGTAGTGTTTATTATCCAGGTGTTGGAAAAGTTTTTTACGGACTCCTTTCTGCAGGTATTCCCCTCTTCTTTATGGTCAATGGTGCGATTGTTGGGAATAGGGAAGTATCCTTGACGAAATGTCTGAAGAATACCTTTCGAATCATCCTGATAGCTGTTTTTTGGACACTTTTTTTCAAATGGATTTTATATCCTTATCTATTTCAGGAGCCTCGGACGCCTGATCTATGGCAGTTATGGGAATACTATTGGTTCTTCTATACTTATGCCGTAGTTCAGGTCTTGGCATGGGTGCTGAATCGGTTCAACGTGCTGCGGAGGCTGGTACTCGGAGCATTATTTGTTTTTCCTTTTCTGACCAATTTTGTCTGGGATCTTATTCTATTTATTTCTCCCACAACGGCAATGCCATCATGGGGACATACGGGATTTCTGACGCTATATACCATTGTCTATTATTATCTGGGGCGCTCCCTTGTTCATTTCAGGAGGTCTTATGCCTGCAGCGTTCTGTTAATAATCGCAGGTCTGTTGTTGCTCAATTTCGAAGTTTTTTCAATGAGCAATGCACGAGGCTTTGTTTTTGACAGTGTAAGTTCCTGCCTTCCGACTTTCGGTACAATGTCTATCAGTGTGGGATTCTTTATGTTGCTGAAAGACTGGACTCCAAATCCCAGCTTTTTTACGCGCGTCTTTTCCTTTTTGGGTCAGCGGACCTTGGGAATCTATCTGTTTCAGGCTACTCTCAATAAACTGGTAATCATCTATCTTTTCCATCAGCAGTATCAGTCACCTTTGTTAGTCGCCTTGTCTGCAATTATCGTTGTAGTCATAGCAGCACTGATTTGGGCGGTGTTCTTTGAGTCAACACCACGTTCCGGGTGTTGACCGGACGCAATCGCGGAGTCAACACCACGTTCCGGGTGTTGACCGAATGCAATCGTGGAGTCAACACCACGTTCCGGGTGTTGACCGAATGTAATCGCGGAGTCAACACAACGTTCCAGGTGTTGACCGATTGTAATCGCGGAGTCAACACAACGTTCCAGGTGTTGACTCCGGGAGTTAATAATATCAACGTTACGAACTAAATGTCAATTTTCAGATGCAAGAAACTAAACCATACCTTCCAGTCGCTACAATTCAGCAGGTAATCGACTATGTCCCTGGCCAGCCAGAGACCTACACGGCCTCATCCATCGTCAATGCGGTGGCAGAGGCGCTGTATGAGACCAAGTGCATCGAGAGTAAAGAACTGGCCGAATACCTTGCGCTCGATGCTCGTAAGCTGGCACATGCCGTGCAGATCGATCTGGGTGTATCGCTCATTGAGGCGATCCAACTCTATCGGATCCATCAGATTGAGGCATATTACAAAGCCAATCCGAAGGCTTCGCTCGATCAGGTGGCTCAGGCTTGTGGCTATTCCTGCAAGGGTACCGTCTGGCGCTTCTTCCAGCGCAAGCTTGGCAAGACCGTAAGTGGTCAGAAGAGCAATGCGGGTCCTGAGCAGTGGCGACTGAGGCGCGACGCAAGGAATAAACATTAAAAATAATACGACGCAGCTACATTAGTGGCTGCGTTTTTATGTTTTAAAACATATAATTCTGTAGAAGTGATATAAAATCGGGGGAAAAGTGCTCTTTTTTGAGCAATAATTTTCGAGATTCGATTTTTCTTATTATATTTGCGCGTGCTATACATTAAATCCTTTGCAGAACCCTCCCAATTCCGGGGAGTGGCTCTAGCGAAGCTTTTCGCCGTATGTGTAGTATTTGTCCGGGATCTTGGGATTGTAAATTAAGTAATTTTGCAAGAACATATCATCACACCTCGTCGAGGCCTACTCGACATCGACATTAAAGGATTGTGGAGATACCGCGATCTTTATGTCATGTATATCAAGCGCGATATCGTCACCAAGTACAAACAGACGATTCTTGGTCCTTTGTGGTACGTCATCCAGCCATTGTTTACCACCGTCATGTATATGTTTGTGTTCGGTGGCCTGGCAGGAATCTCTACCGACGGTGCGCCGCAGCCGTTGTTCTACATGGCAGGCATCCTGTTGTGGAACTATTTCTCAGAGACATTCACTCTCTGTAGCGATATCTTTGCGGCCAATGCCAACGTCTTCGGCAAAGTCTATTTCCCTCGCCTTGTCGTCCCTTTGAGCGGTGCCACCAGCAATCTGCTCAAGATGCTCATCCAGCTGGTGATGTTCATTTGCCTGTATGTCTATTTCAAGTTCTTCACCCCATCAGGCGAGTTTTTAACTGTTAACTGTTCACTGTTACTTTTCCCCTTCTTGATTCTCCTGCTCGCATTCCATTCTATCAGCTGGGGTCTTCTCTTCACCAGCTTATCGACTAAGTATCGCGATCTTAAGTTCCTCATCCAGTTCGGCATCCAGCTCTTCATGTATGCCACACCAGTCATCTATCCACTGAGCGCTGCCCCTGAGAAGTATCGCGACATCATCGCCCTCAATCCTCTCACCCCGATCTTCGAAGCCTTCAAGTACAGCACCCTCTCCTGTGGTTCCCTCGATTGGGCAGGCCTCCTCTACAGCACCGTCTTCATGCTCGTCACCCTCTTCCTCAGCGTAGTGATCTTTAGTCGCACTGAGCGTAACTTCATGGATACCGTTTAATGCAGAATCCTAATTCCCAAAACCTACATGGGCGTAACCTATAACTCTGAGCAAAACCAATTCGTGTTCGACTTCGAGCATGATGGACAGAATGATATCATAAAGTTGACTGGTAGTGGGTACGATGTAACTGCCTTCAGTCATTGTTTCTACTATGGTTATGAATTTTCCGAAGAGATTGATGGGTCTGTCCGTTCTGCCTTTATTAAGTATGTCAAATTTACTGATAACCTGAAAGAAAACCCCGAAATCACCCATTTCATTCAGAAATCAATCGATGACCTTAGTAAGAAGATAAACCTATATGATTACGATTTGGTCGTTATGCCAGAGTCTTCGAGCAAGGTAAATCAGTACATGCTTCGCTATATCTATCGTTTTGCACAGCCCATGCTGAGACAAATGGAATTGGTTAAGTCTCTGCCAGAGAATGTAGCTTTCGATATGGATGCTTACCAAGAAACGTATCTTGATGCAAAATTAGAGAATGGCAGACCAAGGTATACAGAGGCACAGAAAGACCAGGTCAGGGAGTCGATCAACGCCATGATGGATCTTATCCATAAAAAAGACTATTTCACTATAGCCAAGGATGTCAAGAAGAATCGCATGCGTCCATTCATCACTGATTTCTTGAAGTTTGCTAACGAAAAGGATGAACTTCTTTGCAAAACCATCCGCCAGCAGAATGTCCTTGTGATTGATGACATCGCCACCAGCGGTTCAACCCTTAACGAGGTCCTTCGCTCGTTAAGAATACTCAACGAAGATAACAAAATCACCATCTTTTCTCTCATCGGTCGTAAAGATCTCACCATCGAATCGATGGACTAATTATTCACTTCATCATCCACGATTACAAAATATAATAATTTCTGAATCAAATTTCTTCGCATTATTTCCTTTCTCGCGAAAGCTTAAGCTTTCTTAACGCTGCGAGAATCTTTCCGATTGTCACAAAAGACCTTTTACAATTTATTCAACCATAGATGTTGTTGTCAGAACTTATTTTGTATAAACAAGTAGTAGTAATCAAAAGAACCATATGTTATGGATGGGTTTCGTAATATTGAAATAAAGAACTTTAGAGGTATTGATCATCTAAAGATGGATGACTTTTCCCGTGTTAATATTCTTCTAGGTCAGAATAGCTCTGGAAAAAGTTCTGTCCTTGAATGCCTTTTGTTGATGATGGGTATGTCCAACCCAGACATACCTCAGACCATCAATTCTATCAGGTCTCGCAATTATAGCAGTTTTGCAGATTTGAACTATATGTTCCATAATTATGACTTAAAGATAAAGCCTGAGACGTCATCCGTATTATTTGACAACACCAAACGCCACTTGTCTTTAGAGTTGACCTATATCTTTGATGAGAAGTCTCAGCTAGATTTGCAAAACGGACAGATACCAACATCAGAAACAAAGATCTTCGTGAATACACTGAAGATGCTTTTCGATGTTGAATCTGGTAAACAAAAGAGTAAACACGAATGCTGTTTGACAGTCAATCAGCAAGGATTTATATCTAACAAGAAACTGGCAGAAGGATATTTAGAAAAGAATAGTGTAGCTTTTATTTCATCAGACTTGGCTGCGAGAAATCCTGCTAATGACTTGGTTGAGTTGGCAAAGCGCAGGTTAAAAGATATAGTAATAGAGCAATTGAGACATTTCGATGACCGTATCACCACATTGGAGATTTTGGATAATGTCGCTTACGTAGGCTTGGAAGGCATAACCCAGTTATTGGCGGTCAATATGCAAGGTGATGGTCTTCGCCGTTATCTGAATATTGTTGCCGCGTCTGCCAATCCCATGAATAATATACTTCTGATAGATGAGATTGAAAATGGCTTACACTATTCTGCCTACAAGAAGATATGGGAAGCCATCTTCTCCTTGGCAACCACAACAAACAAGCAGGTGTTCGTTACCTCTCATAGCAAAGAAACACTAATCCACTTGAATGAAATGTTGGAAGAGCATCCAGAGTATCAGCAAGAAATGTGTTTATATACACTTGCAAATACCCCCAAGAAAGGTCATCAATCATATAAATATACTTATGAGGGATTAAAAGCTGCATGTGAGAATGATGTTGAACTTAGAGGTCTAGTATAATGAGAAGGATTCAGATAATAATAGAGGGTGATGCTGATAAGAAATTCTTCGAGGATTACTATCACCACATTTTTGGTGAAAAAGCCCCCAAAGGCATTATTATCCATCCTGGCAAAGACGGTGACACTGGGGGGTATCAGAAACTGAAGTCAGAAGATGCCATAGGTGCAATGCGTCAGAATGCAGACCTTGGTGGCATCAACCTTGTCATCTTTGATGCTGACCAGAATATAGAATCCCGTCGTGCAGAACTGCTTTCTATTAAGGATGAATTTGGAGTGGAGTTTGAATTATTCCTTCTCCCAAATGACAAAGACGCCGGTGCTTTGGAAGATTTGTTGGAAAACATTATCAACCCCAACAATCAACCCGTAATGGACTGTTGGCAGATATATGAAGGAGAACTTGAAAAGGTGCGAATACCCTCTAAAAATCCACCCACGTTGACCATTCCTGCTAAAAAGACAAAAATCTATGCCTATCTTGAAACGTTGCTGGGCACATCAAAGGCTCAGAAGAAACAGATAAAAGATGCAAACCGCAACTATGAGGATACCCAACATTGGAATTTGGATGCCAAGTATCTGAAGCCATTGAAGGAGTTCTTACATAAATGGTCATTAGAAAAAATAGAATAAGAAGGAAATGAGGTCAACCTGTTCCTGCTGATTCTCCAATTCTGACGTCTTGCGTTCCTTAAAAATAATACTGACCTTTGCAGCCGTAAACCAAACACTAAAGTATATGGCACACGACAAGGACAGATTATTTGAAAAGATCTTCTTTCTCGCCGAAAGATTATCAATCTTTCTTTATTGGCTG
>JAZRVB010000058.1:0-9576 GCA_045598885.1 Bacteroidales bacterium | reverse complement strand
AGTGTGGATGAGGTGGTCAAGGCGATGACCCAAGAACAGAAACTCAAGATCCTACTTGGCACCAATCTTGACCTCGAAGAAAAGAACAGCGGTCCTGTCGTTGGTCAGCACTCGCTCTTAGTGCCTGGTGCGGCTGGCTCAACCTTCGCTTTTGAGGAACTGGGGATTACCAATACCGTGCTGGCCGATGGTCCTGCAGGCCTTCGCATCAGCCCTACCAGAGAGGGCGAGGAAAGGACGTATTACTGCACCTACTTCCCTATCGGCACACTCCTGGCTTCGACCTGGAATCAGGAGCTGATCGAGAACGTCGGTCAGGCGATGGGACGTGAAACCAAGGAATATGGTGCAGACGTACTGCTGGCTCCGGCGCTCAACATCCAGCGTAATCCGCTCTGCGGACGCAACTTCGAATATTACTCAGAGGATCCACTGATTTCGGGCAAGACAGCTGCGGCATACGTCCGTGGCATCCAGTCTCAGGGCGTAGGTACATCGGTCAAGCATTTTGCAGGTAACAGTCAGGAAACCAACCGAAAGCTCAACAATGCCATCATCAGCGACCGTGCATTGCGTGAGATCTATCTGAAGGGTTTCGAGATTGCTGTCAAGGAGTCAGATCCTTGGACGGTGATGACGTCGTACAATGGTATCAATGGCACTCCTACGCCTGAGAGCTATCCGCTGATTGAGGGCATCCTCCGCGGCGAATGGGGTTTCAAGGGCATGGTGATGACTGACTGGTCTTCGGGTAACAACGGAGGTGCACAGATTGCAGCGGGCAACGACCTCATCATGCCGGGCAACAAGCAGCGATACAATGAAATCCTAGCAGCGCTTGAAGACGGTTCGCTCACGATGGAAGATGTGGATCGTGACGTCAAGAGGATTCTGGAATTTGTGAAGAGAACACCGAGATTTCAGGGCTATAAATACTCTGACAATCCCGATCTTGAGGCACATGCGCAGGTGACTCGCCAGTCGGCGCTGGAGGGTATGGTACTTCTTAAGAATGATAATGCAGCTCTGCCATTCACCTCAGCAATCTCTAATGTAGCGCTTCTGGGATATACTTCTTTCGACTTCATCGCAGGTGGCACTGGCTCTGGTAGTGTCAATTCTTCCTACGTTGTTTCTTTGCTCGATGGATTGAAGAACGGTGGATATAAGGTCGATGAACGACTCAAGGAGGCCAATTTGGCCAGAAAAGATACGGAGAAGAAGCATATCCTTGCCGTGGTAAATCGACCGGAGGAACTTGTACCTGATGCCAAGACTCTCGCGTCGATGGCTGCAGAGAATGACGTGGCAGTCATCACTTTCGGCCGTATTTCCGGCGAAGGCAATGACCGATTGATCGAGAATTTCTCTCTATCTCAGAGTGAGACGGATCTCCTGAAGAGTACTACAGATGCATTCCACAAGGTAGGAAAGAAGGTGATCGTGATTCTTAATATCGGTGGAGTGATCGAGACGGCTTCATGGAAAAATATTCCTGATGCTATTCTTCTTTCATGGCAGGCAGGTCAGGAAGGTGGCAACAGCGTGACCGACATCCTTTCGGGCAAGAAGTCGCCTTCAGGAAAACTGGCAGTTACCTTCCCTGTCAAGTTTCAGGACTTCGGATCTTCGGCAAACTTCCCTATCAATCCGGGTATTGTCAATGATTCGGGCATGAATAGAACCCGTATCGGTATGACCGACCGCAACATTGACTACACGGTTTATGAGGAGGATATCTACGTAGGTTACAGATGGTTGCAGAAGCATGATATCGCAGCTTCCTATCCATTCGGCTATGGACTTAGCTACACCACCTTCGACTGGTCAGAGGCCGCTGTAAATACCGATCAGGATGGAATCACAGCCACTGTGAAGGTGACCAACAACGGTAGCGTGGCATCGAAGGAGGTTGTGGAGCTCTATATTTCAGCTCCTGAAGGAGGCCTTGACAAGCCAGTCAGAGAATTGAAGGCTTACGCTAAGACCAAGGAACTCGCTCCGGGTGAGAGCCAGGTAGTTACTATGAAGATAAGCAACTATGAGCTTGCCTCATTCAATCAGGAGGCAATGAAATGGGAAACTGCCGCGGGCAATTATACCGCCTCATTCGCCGCTGACTGCGAGAACATCAAGCAGAGTGTAACGTTCGAGGTAGCAAAGGCTCAGTCGTGGTCGGCACCGACCTCGCTAAAATCGGACAACGACAATTAGCACGAACAAGAGGAGTCGATGAAATCGCACACACGATTGATCTGCTCCTCTATCGACTCTCCGAACTTATGCTCGAAGAAGGCGCTGCCGATGGTGAAGGCCCAAGGCTGAACCTCCTTGATGAACTGGAGGCGCTCGTAGCAGTCAATGCTACCTGCCACACAAACAGGGAGGCCCGTCTTCTTCACCAGATCTGATATGAGCTGCTGAGCATCAGCGTTGTAGCGATAACCCAGAAGGTCGATGCCATAGACGCCTTCGGCCTTCAGCGCCATAGCCTCAGCCACCATCTCCTCGATACTTCCTTCGAGGATCGATGGACGACCGGTAATCTTCCCGACAAAAGGCATATAGGCAATGCCGTGCTGCTGACAGAACTGTGCAATGGAAGCGCTGTAGCAGGTGCCCATGAGGATATCGCAGCCACAGGCAGCCGCCATCTGTGCTCCTTCGAGGCCTTCTGCCTCGGTGTAAGCCACCACCTCAAGAACGGTTCGCTTGCCACATGCTTTCATGTGTGCATAGATGCGCTGCATTTCCTCAAGAGGAAGCGGTTGCTCCTTGAATCCCCAGTATGTAGTCTTTGAGTCACGACATCGATCAAAGATCTGATAGGCATCCACGACGGTCAGGTCGTTGTGGGTGAGCATCACAATGAGTTCCGGCTTCATAATCAGTCTTTTAAGCAAGCAAGATACTGACGGATGGTCTCCTCGATACCCAGATAGAGGGCGTCGCTGATGAGAGCGTGACCGATGGAAACTTCATCGACCCAAGGGATCTGCTGATGGAAGTATGCCAGGTTTTCAAGGCTCAGATCGTGACCGGCATTGAGGCCGAGGCCACACTCACGTGCCACCTCAGCGGCCTTTACGTATGGCTCGATGGCTTTGGCAGGATCAGCTGCATAATGTGAGGCAAAAGCTTCGGTATAGAGCTCCACGCGGTCAGCGCCTAACTCAGCGGCCTTGCGGATCATCTCAGGAATAGGATCGACAAAGAGTGACACGCGGATGCCGTGGCTCTTGAAGTCGGCCACTACCTGACGGAGAAAGTCGGCGTGACGGATGGTGTCCCAACCGGCATTGCTGGTAATGGCATCTTCGGCATCTGGCACAAGGGTCACCTGTGCAGGACGGATCTCATTGACCAACTCGATGAACTTAGGGACGGGATTGCCTTCGATATTGAATTCCTCGGTAAGAAGCGGCTTCAGATCATACACGTCAGCATAACGGATATGACGCTCATCAGGACGTGGATGTACCGTAATACCTTGCGCACCAAGGCGTTCACAATCCAGAGCAAATTTTACTACGTTTGGGGTATTTCCACCACGAGCATTGCGGATGGTGGCTACTTTGTTGATGTTGATACTTAGCTTTGTCATAAGGGGTCTTGATTTTTTCGGCGGCAAAGATACAATGTATTTTGTCAAAAGCTTCAATTATATACCGAAAAGGGAAATCTTTGTTCCGTTATGACATAACTATAGTAGTAAATAACTGATCAGTATTATCTTATATCATTGACGTTCAGCCATCATATTGCAACCCACAAATATAAATCATAGGCAATAGATCCTAAAATAGGAGCACATAACAGATTATTGCTTACAAAAAATGTGAAATTGTAGAAAATTTATTAT
The DNA here is from genome assembly GCA_045598885.1 of Bacteroidales bacterium. Taxonomy (GTDB): domain Bacteria; phylum Bacteroidota; class Bacteroidia; order Bacteroidales; family UBA3663; genus Liminaster. The sequence continues at coordinate 5,714 of JAZRVB010000058.1, read as the reverse complement.
ATTTGTGCCGATAAAATCACATGAGAAATGACCACCATCCAGAAACTGGCTCTCGCCATGATCACCTATGATAATGGGGATCCAAAGAGAATACAACATACAACGAAAGTTCATGCCTATGCTTCATTGATAGGTATGGGAGAAGGATTGGACGAAGATACGCAATTCGTCCTTGAAAGTGCTGCACTTGTTCATGATATTGGCATTAGAGCCAGTGAAAAGAAGTATGGCCATCAGAACGGAAAACTCCAGGAACAGGAAGGGCCAGCTGTCGCTCGTGAACTGCTGGCTCGTATCGGTGGCTACACAGAAGAACAGATAGATCGTATCTGCTGGCTCGTTGCTCATCACCACACCTATCATGCGTCAGAAGATCAGGATTATCAGATTCTCATTGAGGCAGATTTTCTGGTGAATCTCTACGAGGATCATGAACCAGAGGATGCAATACGTGCGGTAAGGAATAATATCTTTAAGACAAAGAGCGGATTGAAGATCCTTGATGATATGTTCTTTGGATAAAACCTATATAATACAAACAAGATGATACTGAACGAAAGACAAGCAAGGCAACAGCTCGTGGAAGAAGCTGCCAGACAGATAATGATTGCGGCACGTACTGCACCAAAAGGTAAAGGCGTGGATGTGATAGAGGTGTGTATGCTGACAGGCGAAGAGATCTGCCTGTTGAGTGACGAGATGCGACGTATAGGATGGCAGACAAACATGAAGTTCTACCTCCGCGATGCCGACAATATCCTGCTGGCAGAGGCCGTCATACTCATCGGAACACGAGACCATTGTCAGGGACTGAACTGTCTGCGCTGTGGTTTCGTCCATTGTTCCGACCGTCCGCAGGGAGTTCCTTGTGCCATCAATACCATCGACGTTGGCATTGCCGTAGGTTCTGCCTGTGCAATGGCTGCCGATCTGCGTCTCGACACCCGTGTCATGCACAGTGGAGGAATGGCAGCAATGCACCTCGGCTGGCCTTATCCTGGAGCAAAAAATGTTCTGGCGCTACCGCTCAGCTGTAAGTCGAAGAATCCATTCTTTGATCGTACGACGACCCGTCAGCCGAATGCAGAGCTGCAGAAGTACATCGAGACAGAGATCCTGCCACGCTACCAGCAGTTCGATGCTGCACATCAGCTCGATCATGTGCAGATGGTCATCGAGCAGAGCCTCCGACTGGCCACGACGATCAGCAATTCTCCAAGGTATCTCAATGCCGATGGCTCGAAGACGATTATCTCGACCGATATGGCATATACCATTGCTGCATACCACGATACAGGACTTTCTGAGGGTCGTGAGACACACCACATTGCCTCGGCTCGTATCATCCGTGAAGACAAGCAGCTGCTGCAATGGTTCACCCCTGCCGAGATAGAGATCATGGCCGATGCTTCCGAGGATCATCGCGCCTCGTCGAAGTCCGAGCCTCGCTCCATCTATGGCCGCATCGTAGCAGAGGCTGATCGCGCCATCGACCCGATATCGATAATCCGTCGCACCGTGCAGTATGGTCTTTCGCACTATCCCGAACTCGACAAAGAAGGGCACTATCAGCGTACCCTCGAACACATGGCTGAGAAGTACGACGAGGGTGGCTATCTGAAACTCTGGATCCCCGAATCGCCCAACGCAGAACGGCTGTCTCAGCTTCGCGCTATCATACACGACAAAGACAAGATGCGTGAGGTTTTCGAGCAGCAATGGTCAGAGAATGTCTAACGGATCTTATGCTCGAAGCCTCTAAATCATACATTCAGAAGAACCCTCTATTCGGTCGGAAAGTAATCTATTTCGATCGGATCAGAGAGTCGATATGGGATTGGGATCTTTGCGATGCTACAGTAGTGACCATCGACAAGGATCCTACCATCGTGCGGGTCAAAGGCGTTGCCTCTAGTGTTTATGAGCATCAAGGACTGGAAGAGATCCCCGTGAAAGCATTCCGCAAGATTGAGAATCTGACCAAACTCTATGAATCAGTTGCCATAGTTGCTGACGAGCAGAAAAGTATCGTCCTACGGCAGGAAACACTCGGGAAGATCATCGAACTGCTTTCTGACAACGGAATCATTGACTCTACGACATACGACACTGAACACATGAACGCCTACGCTGAGTTCTATGAGCGATACTCACGCCAGCAGATGGAGCATGTGACAGATGTGATCGACGTACATAAATAAACAGAAAATGTTTACTATCGCGTAGAATCTGTCTTCTGTTTTCTAGCCTTGTAGAGCTGATAAGAATTGACCGTATTGTGCCAGACGCTGTAGAAACCGCCGACGACGGAGGTGACAGGATCGAGGAAGACGAGACCGAGCCAGATGATGAAGACGGTATTCTTCTGACCGAAAGCCTGGCCGGCGGTGATACGTGTCTCCTGATCGTAACAACTGCCGACACGCTTGCCGAGGACGAACTGGATGACACAACAGATGCCAGAGATGAGCGCCAGACCTACCATATACCACACGCTGACCGTAGAGTGCATGATGCTGCGAACGGTGACAGCGATGGCCAAAGCCAGAGAGACAGACCAGACGTAGAACGAAAGATCTGGATACAGCAGCAACCAGCGGTGCAGGCGTGGCACACCATAACGGACGGCCCAGGCGGTGAGCAATGGGAAGATCAGCAACGGGAAGACCTTGCCTAGGATCATCAGGAACGAGGTCATAAAGTCAAGGCCAATGCCAGGTTCGACGAGTGGCAACAAGGCAGGGGCGAGGACTGAGACCATCAGATTGCACAGCATGATGTAGGTGACAATGCCGGAGAGGCTACCCTTGAGCTTGCCGACGATGACGGCCGAAGCCGTGGCTGTCGGACAGATGAAGGCCAGCATAGCGCCTTCGCACAAAATCTTGACACCATAATCGGCATCGAACCACATGGCCAGTAACGAACATGCGGTGAAGAGACCCGCCTGCATCAGGAGTACCCACAGGTGCCAGCGGCGTGGACGCATCTCGCGTGGTCGGACCTTGATGAAATTGAGAAAGAGCATCAAGAAAAGCAACACTGGCTGCAGATAGCCAGAGACGAACGAATAGGTACCGTCCTGAGCTTCGGTACTGAGTGGCAGCGCGGCAAAAGCGAAGTAGAGCAAGGCTCCGCTGATCATGGATATAGGAAGCGTCCAGTTGCGGACGAAATCTTTCACTTTCGACATAGAATAAGACGAATTAATAAAGGTATCGGCCAAATATCGCCTCAAAACCCGCGCAAAGTTACTTAATTTTGGAGTGGAGTGGACAAAATATGTTGCGTTTTTTGAGGAATCGATAAAAAAGTTGTATCTTTGCCACGTCCAATAGATATATAATGAAAGCTTTATCCCCCCTTTTCCTGTTCCTAGCCCTCTATCTGGGGGTGAGTATCATAGCAGGAGACTTCTATAAGGTTCCGGTGACGGTGGCCTTCCTGGTCAGTTCTGTCTACGCCATCGCTATCAGCAAAGGTAAGATCAGCGAATGCGTAGACAATTTCTCTCGCGGCGCTGGCAGTAGCACCGTGCTGCTCATGGTGTGGATCTATATCCTGGCCGGAGCCTTTGCCTCCAGTGCGAAGGCTATGGGAGCTGTAGACGCTACGGTCAACCTCACGCTCGAACTCCTGCCAGCCAGTTTGTTGCTGCCTGGCATCTTCCTTGCCGCGTGTTTTATCAGCCTCGCCATCGGCACCAGTGTGGGAACCATCGCCGCTTTGACACCTGTGGCCGTAGGTGTGGCACAGCAGAGCGATGTGAACATGGCGCTGATGGTGGCCATCGTGGTAGGTGGTGCATTCTTTGGCGATAACCTCTCTTTTATCAGCGATACGACGATCTCAGCCACACAGACACAAGGATGCCAGATGAAGGATAAGTTCCGAACCAACCTGCGCATCGTACTTCCTATTGCGCTAATCATGCTGGCTATCTACTACTGGCTCGGCCGCGGTATCACCGTGCCACAAGACTTGCCTGAGGTATCGTGGTGGAAGGTCGTCCCATACGTAGCGGTCATCGCAACAGCGGTGGCAGGTCTCAACGTGATGCTGGTATTGCTCCTCGGACTTGTGCTGACCGGTGTCATCGGTCTTGTGGATGGCAGTTATGACGCGTACGGCTGGATGGGTGCCATGGGCGACGGCATGAGTAGCATGGGCGAACTCATCATCATGGCGATGCTGGCAGCTGGTATGCTCGAGATGATCCGTCTGGCTGGCGGCATCGACTACCTGATCAGTAAGCTGACGCATGGCATTCAGGGTCATCGTGGCGCTGAGGGTGCCATTGCGATGCTGGTGTCGTTGGTCAATATCTGCACGGCCAATAATACGGTGAGTATCATCACCACAGGTCCGATTGCCAAGCGTATCGCCAAGCAGTATGGTGTCGACCCTCGTCGCTCAGCTTCGCTCCTTGACACAGCGTCCTGCTGCACACAGGGACTCCTCCCCTACAGCGCTCAGATGCTCGTCGCAGCCGGTTTGGTCGAGGCTACGGCAGAGTTGCAACTCAATCCTGTGGCTATCATGCCTTACTTGTTCTATCCGATGGGATTAGGTCTCGCAGTGATTGTTTCGATAGTCATCGGCCGCAAAAAATAATTTGTAATTAGTAATTTGATTGTCAAATCATGAAAGATTTTATCTATAAACTTGAGATGAAGACTCGTGACTACGAGTGCGACATCCAGGGCGTGGTCAACAACGCCAACTATCAGCATTATCTTGAGGTGACTCGCCATGAGTTCATCCAGAGCGTAGGCGTCAGCTTCGAAGGTTGGCACAATGCCGGTATCGATGTCATGGTATCGAAGGTTACTATTTCTTATAAGACCTCTCTGCGTGGTGGCGAGGAGTTTATCTCTTGCCTCAACCTGCACCGTCAGGGTGTCCGTTATGTCTTCGAGCAGGAGATCTATCGTAAATCTGACGAGAAGCTCTGCATCAAGGCGCAGGTAGAGTGTGTCTGTGTGGTCAATGGTGCGCTGACTCGCGGTGACGAAATTGCCGATGACTTCAAGGAGTATCTCAGCTAAAGGTTATTCCTAACTCCTCACTCCTAACTCCTCACTTCCATGGACTCTCTCCTCACCCTCCTGTCCATCCGTGGCATCGGATCCATCCGAGCACGTCATCTAATCGAAGCTTTTGGCAGCGCTCAGGCAGTTCTTGATGCACCCAAGGAGCAGTTATTGCAACTCGGCAACGTCGGTCAGTTAATTCTTGACGGAATGGCTGACCGTATGGCCTCAAAACGCATTGAGGAGGAACTGTCGTTCATTGACAAGAACCACATCCGTCCGCTTATCTACGGTGAGGAAGGATATCCTAAGCGTCTGCTCGAATGTGAAGATGCACCTGCTTTGCTCTTCCAGTTGGGTGACACGCCCCTTGATGAGACTCGAATTATCAGCATCGTCGGCACGCGCAACTGCACACAATATGGCCGTGAAATCGTACATCGTTTCGTCACCGAACTGCATGAAGCATTTCCTAATATCATCGTCGTCAGCGGTTTGGCCTTAGGTATCGATGTTGAGTCGCACAAAGCCGCACTCAACTGTGGAGCCAGAACCGTCGGTGTCGTCGCTCATGGTTTGGATCGCATCTATCCGCCTCAACACCGCTCTGTGGCCAAGGAAATGCTGCTCAACAACGGTAGCCTCATCACGGAATACATGACAGGCACCGAGCCCGAGAGG
>JAZRVB010000057.1:0-2716 GCA_045598885.1 Bacteroidales bacterium | reverse complement strand
AGGAGTTCCGCAAGTGGCTACAAGGCATCAATCATTCAGTAAAGGCTCTCGCAGACATAAGGAGAGTTGATAACTCTCCGTCGAGAAAGAGGTGGTGGGCAGACCTTGCCAGCCAGAATCACCGAACCAAGAAGCAGAGTCCGCAGAGGAGGCGATGAGCCGACTTCGCGAGCAGCAGGAGTCAGAAGCAAGGATTGTGGTTACGACCAGCGATGCTGGCAAGAAACCGAAACCTGCTATTGCTTCGCTGACGATCAATCTAGGCAACGGACTTCATATGACTCGCAAGGGAATGAGCTTTGACGAGTTCATCTCCTTCGCACAAAACCTGAAGGCCTTATGCTAGCACTTACCGGACAAGAGCACTTCTATTTCATCCCGGGGTGCACAGATATGCGATACGGCTATCGCAAGCTTTCCGAGATCGTTCGGCATAAGTTCCTTCGCGACCCGCTCAATGGCGATGTGTATATCTTCATGAATGCGTCACGGAATACGGTCAGAATGTTTCAGTTCGAGAATCATGCATTTTATATCCATGAGAAGCATTTTATCGATGGATATAAATTCTTGGACATCCAGACAGAAGATGACGGCAAGACGTACTACATCAGTTGGGAGAACCTGATAAGCGTTTTAGAGACGCCGGTTGTGAAGTTCCTCACCCTTGAGCATGAGGCGAAGAAGCACTATAAGAGACATCGATAGCCCTTCGTAATCGATTGAAAAACAAACTAAAAATAGTTTGAAAATAATCGAAAGAAAGTTTGGAAAACTCGTATAAAAACATTATCTTTGTCGAAGAAAAATCGATGAAAAGATGTTAGACGAGCTACTCCAACGCAAACTCAATATAGAAAGAATCCAGGCACTGGCAGACGAGCCGGCGCCTGCGATTCCGAATCTGGAGATGAGCCACGAGCAGCAAGGACAGTACATCGAATTTCTTAAGGACCTGCTCCGTGAAAAAGAAAAGGAGCATAAAGAGGACCGAGAACTGCTACTGGATATCAAGCATCAACTAGCCGAGACAGTGCAAGCGCTGAAGGAATCGAATTCTAATCAGGAAAAGCTTGAGAAGAAGATTGCCGACCTTCAAATGCAGCTGTTGGAGAAAGTGGCTGAAATTACGACGCTTCGGTACGACAATGAGAGCCTGAAAGCCCGTCTGGCTGTGAATAGGAAGCAGCAATTCGACACCAAGAGTCACAACAGGCGCAAGACGAGCAGGAAAAAGAACGAGGAAGAAGGAGATGACTTTGATTGCAACTCAAGTCATCCTTCAACCGCCACCGGTGGGAGCGAAACAGCTCAGCCGGAACCCCCAGCAGAAACAAAGAGTGTGGAGGAAAAAAACTGCTATCACGGTCCTAGTCGCTTAGGTGTTACCTACAACAAGGTGGTCTCAGAGGTCGCCATCTCTCATAAGAGCGACCGCACAAAGCTCCCATCAGGCGCAGTAATCATAGGCAAGCCAAGAGAGTACCGGATACGTCATGCCGTCCTCCGTATTGAGGAGCATGTATATGAGATGCTTACCTACCGCACACCAGATGGGGAGATTCATGAGAAATACTTCCCGATGGAAGGAGAAGAGGGAACAGAGTTGATCAATCAGGTCATGCCAGGGACGCACGTCACCCTCGACCTTTTGAACTTCAGCATCTTCCAGCGCTACCAGCTAGCCACACCGGCCTATCGTGAGTCAAAAGAACTCTTCTCCGAACTCAAATGGAAGCCCTGCCGCCAGAACCTTCTGAACTGGGAGAGCAAGGCCGCCGACTGGCTGAGGAAGCTGATCTCCGCCTTGAAGGATACGGCATTGGCAGATGGCTCAGACCTGAATGTGGATGAGACGTGGCATCGCTACCAGACGCATTTCGGACAAGAGAAGATCTACCTCTGGTGTGTGGTAAACCGTAAAGCCAACATCGTCATCTATTACTTTGAGGATTATAAGGATGAGACAGGCAAGGTCATCAAAATCGGGAGCCGCAAGGCTGAGATCCTGAAGGAGTTTCTAGGCGATGCCAAGATCCGCTCTCTTTAGTCAGACAGCTGTGCATCATACCTGTATCTTGATGACGAGCAGATAGATATCATCCATCTAAAGAGCATGGCACATGTGAGGGCAAAGTTCTATTATGCAGAGCTTCAGGGAAGCAAGGATGCAACCAAGATGCTTGATCTGATCGGGCTTCTCTATGAACTGGAGAAGGAGTACAAGCAAAAGAATCTTGATTCGGAAACCATTAAGGCAAGGCGCAATGACGAGAAGACCGAGTCGATAGTGCAGCAGATCCGCATGAAACTTCTCGAATTGAAGATCCAGCTTCATCAGGCACCAGAGACGATCAGTGCACTTCTGAAGGATGCCATTACCTATCTTGACAATGCCAGGAAGGAGGTCTTTGCCTACCGTCAGAATGGAGACTTCACGATAGATAATATGGCCGCCGAAAGAGCCATGAAACCCGTGACCAACCAGCGCAAGAACAGCTACTTCTACTATAGCGAGTCAGGTGCTCGCAATGCAGCCGTCTTCAACACCTTCATCCAGACCTGCAAACCGTCAGGTATATCATTCATGAGCTACTTCAGGAAGGTGATGAATGAACTTAAAAATGGCAGGACAGATTACGAAAATCTGCTTCCAGCCACCATTCAAATATAAATTTTTAGTTAACAAATCCCAAAATTTTCGTATCGCCAATGT
>JAZRVB010000056.1:0-21086 GCA_045598885.1 Bacteroidales bacterium | reverse complement strand
CTATGCCCAGGAGGATACTTATAATCCGATTTTTCAGTGGGGCCTGAACCACTACACCAGCTCGACTGAAGGCTCATGGCTGTTAGCTCTCGACCCGCAGACACATAAGCCTTATCGTAATGAGGATGGTAAGTGGGCACTATATAATGCAATGGATGTAAAAGACTTCATGAAAGGACTCAACACCCCATATAACTTTGATCCGGAAGAGTGCATGGCAGACAATTTCGCATTTGCCATGATGAGCAAATCTGACTGCTCGAACCAGACACTTTTGCAGAAGATACGTGACCTGTTCAAGATGAGCGAAACAAAGTAAGAGGCGTCTGATCCTGCAAGCAGGATTCGCACACCCGAAGTCCGGGCGTCGGATCCTTGTTGCAGGATTCGCACACACGAAATCGTGGCGTGTGATCCTGCTAGCAGGGTTCGCACACCCGAAATCGTGGCGTCGGATTCTTTTTGCAGGATTGGTACAACCGCTATCGGAGATAGATTTATAAATTTTTCAAGTTTCGCAAGTGCGGAACTCAGAAGTTATAGAGAAGTAAAACTGAAGTAAAACAGAAGTAAAACAGAAGTTATAAGGAAGTTATAAGGAAGTTATAGGGACGAATGTTCTTTGATCGAAACTTCTTTCTATCTTCCAAAATTGTAGGTATTGTCCTTATAACTTCTTTTAACTTCCTTATAAATTCCCTATAACTTCTCAAAGTGAGCAACCCTATAACTTCTCAAAGTGAGCAAGTACTACTTGCGAAACCTGATTAATGTAAGATAAATATAATGAGAAAAATCATTACTCTTTCAGCACTGGGTATGATGCTTGCCTCGTCGCTCCAGGCACAGGACTGGATGACGGAGCTCGTCAAGCTGAACCCTGATGTCATTGACTCGGTGGTAGTCATGAATGATCCGTATTATGTGGATATTGACGTGAGCTCCTACATGATTTACTATCATCAGCCGTTAAAGCACGATGCTCCAGAACTGGGATCTCTGCCGCTGCGAGCTATGTTGTCCACCTTTGACCCTATAGAGGGGAAACCGATTACCGGTCAACTGGTTCAAATGTATATCAGTGGTTATGAGCTGGACGAAAAAATGCTTATTGCTCCTAACAAAGTTTTTTCGGAACAACCTCTCACATCACCAGAAGAGCTGACTGACAGATATTATGGCAATCTGTTGCAGCCAGAGCATCGTTTCTACGGAACGTCATGCCCTGAGCATCCTGCATCGCTGCTGGGTTATTGCACGGCAGAAGAGGCTGCTGCAGACTTCCATGCGCTGGCGGAGGCCGTCAAGAAGGTATTCCATGGCAAATGGGCTATCACTGGTACCAGTAAGGGTGGGGTGGCTACAGCCATACAGCATGCCTACTATCCTGACGATGCCGACTGCTTTGTGCCTTATGTTGCACCTTTCTCGAACGGTGTGAATGATCTGCGACCACAGGAATACCTGATGACCCAGATCTGGACACCTGAGCTGCGTGAGCATTTTCAGCATATCGTAAAAGAGATTTTCCATCGTCCTGGAACCTTTGCTCAATGGATGGAAGAGAATGTCGAATCGTATGAAGATGCTACTGAGGAAGAAAAAGAGAAGGATCGTTGCCATTTCTTGCGACTTAACTTAAATACACTAATTTCTGCAAGTATTACTTTCCCAAGAGACTCTATGGTGTATTTTATGGCAGAGAATAAGGAAATCCTGAAGAAACATGGCCTGGACGACTATACAGACGAGATGCTGCTGCACATGTCAGAAATTGGCGTTCTTTCTTTGCGTCTGTGGGATTTTATTCATAGTGCAGTGGCTCCGACACCCGCTGAAACCCGAGCTGATAATGTATTCTCTATTCCAGAAGATAAATGGGTAGACAAAAAGACTCCTTATAATTTTGAGTCAGCAAACGAAAAGGGATATTTTGATCTGAAATGGGATTATTACTTTGACACGCAGCAGGAGATTGATTCGGTGAATGCCATGTGGAAGCGACAGGTGGATAACATTGCAAACTTCAGCCATGATGGCGTGTTGTCAGAGGTGGAATTCAAACCTGAGCTCCTCGACTTTGTGCTTAAACAGACGGCCAAGGCTACAAAACCGATCCTCTTTATCTATGGTGGCGATGACTTCTGGACGGGTGCCCACATCGAGGACGAGTATATCAACGGTGAGAATGTGCGTCGCTACATCCTGCCTGAGCAGTGTCATGCGGCCTGTATCTCAGACATCAAGGATCAGGAGGTGAAAGAAGAGATCTGGGCATTCCTCGACAAGATTCTTCGCAACAAACCGGATGCCATCGAGCAGATCGGGCAGTCAGCTGCGGGTGCTAAGACTCGCTACAACCTCATGGGTCTGCCTACTGACGGGTCACAGGGCCTGAGCGTCGAGGACGGACGCGTGATCTTCCACTTATGAGAAAGTATTTACTTCTTCTTGTTTCATTCGTGCTCACAGGCACGATGATGGCGCGTCAGCTGACACCAGACGAGGCGCTGGCTCTGGCATTGGGCAAGATGAATGCTGCACAGCCAGAGCGAACCAGAGCACTGTCTGTGGATGCCAAGGCTGTACGTGCCAGCCTGACGCACACCGAAATGATGGGGCAGGAGGTGGCTCTGTACTATGTCTATGACTTGGCGGAGGGTGGATTTATCATCGCCAGTGCGGATGACAGGGCATCGGGCTTGCTGGGTTATGCTGACAGCGGCAACTTCGCCGGAGCACAGCAGAACCTGCCCTTCATGGCCTGGCTGAAGGACTGTCGTAAGGCATTGTCAGCTGGGTCAGGTACCAGTCCCCTGACCTTGTCCACCTCCGTGTCGCCCTTGTTAGGTGAAATAAGGTGGAATCAGGATGCCCCTTACAATCTGCTGACCCCTCTGCGTGTAGGCAAAAAAGATGCAGAGGCTGAGCCCGATACCGTGCATGCGCCTACAGGCTGTGCGGCCACGGCAATGTCGCAGGTGATGATGTATCACCAGTGGCCTGTCACCGGCACGGGCAGTCACACCAACAAACACGACAGCCTTCAGACCGTTGACTTCAGCCAGTCGGCCTACCAGTGGTCGATGTTGCAGCCTGCCTACCAGGGTGATGAGAGCGAGGAGTCACTGCTGGCCGTTGCCAAGCTGGTGAGCGACGTAGGCTGTGCGTTGGATATGGATTATGGCTACGACTTTAGTGGTGCCACCATCTCTGACAACCTCAGGGCGCTGGCTACCTACTTCGGCTACGATAAGTCTATGCGCATCGTGTATCGCACGCAGTGCAGTACGGAAGAATGGAACGACCTGCTCATGACTGAGCTGAACGAGAAGCGTCCGATAATCTTCAGGGCAAATGCGGTCTCGGGAGGCGGACATGAGTTCGTCGTCGATGGTTATGACACCAACGGTCTCTACCACGTCAACTGGGGCTGGGGTGGCCTCTCCAACGGTTATTTCGACATGAACCTCATGGATCCTGACAGTCAGGGCATCGGTGGCTATGAAGGTGGCTATACCATCGGGCAGGCCGTAATATTGGGTGTCAGGCCGGATGTGGATGGAACCAGCGTCACCCGACCTGAGCTGGTGGTGACCAAGCACTTCAAGCTGGATAATAATACGAAGCAATGGACTTATAGGGTCTGCAACAACGGGTTGGGTGACTTCACGGGCGAGACAGGTATCGCTATGGTGTCGCCTGCGGGCGAAGTTACCAGGCTGACGACCGATAAGCATGATGACGAGCCGATAGTGTTCTTTCAGGATGTCGATTGCTCGTTTGACACCCCAGACGTTTCTGCTACTGGATATAAGCTCTATCCGTATTACTGCGATGTGGCAGGTGGCGAGATGAAGCGCATCCCTGCGCCATATAACAGCTTCTGCACCCTGCTTTCGGTCGAGGAGGATGGTGAGTACGTCTGGAATGTTGACGTGCAGGAAGTTGCCGACATCGAAGTCGACACGGTCATCGTCAAGCATAATTATGTAGGCTTCGACCCGCTGCTGCACATCACACTGTCTAACTCTGCCGCTTCGCTCAGGGAGTATGCCGAGGATATCAATGTCGATATATACACGATGGTAGATGGCGAGGAGAAAAAGGTATGCTCTGGGTCGGCGCAGGCCTTCATCGGGCCGGGCGAAACCAAGGAGATCTTCGTGAGGTGTAATACGGTAGAGGATGAGTTCAGAGGAAAAATCCTGGCAGGTGAATATACGTATTATCTGTTCTGCGGGATGGGTGGCCGCTATTATCAGATGAAAGACCAGAGCTTCGAGATGGTCAATATTCCTCCGAGCGACATCACCTACTCTGATTTCGCCGTCAGCAAGACTGAGCTACTGCCTGGCGAAGAGCTGACCGCCAGCATGACGGTGACCAATGACGGTGGCTATGACGTCAGGACGCTGGAGTTCGTAATGCAGAGGATATCTGATAACGAATTGTATGTCATCAGGCATAAGAACGTTGATATTGAGGCTGGCAGCCGTGTGACGTTTACGTTCAGGAAAGTTTTGCCAGACACCCCTGATGAGTATAAAGCAGCCTTCTATGTGAATGGGGAACAACTGGACGGTGTACCTTCGTTCAGATTTGCGGTGGTCGATCCGACTGCCCTCGACAAGGTCTCGTCTGCACCTGACCCTGTCGACGGGATGTCGGGCATCTATGACCTGCAGGGCCGCCCGGTGCAGCAGGTGCGCAAGGGGGCGATGTATATTGGTAAGGGCAAGTTTGTAGTGAAATAAAAAAAACTGCGACGTGTGGGTACCCATACGTCGCAGTTTTTTTATTCGATTGACTGCTCGAAGAGGAACTTGTGTTCTTGCTCCAGCGTTTGAAGGAAGCCTTCCAGCTCATTGACATGAGTGCCATTGAATACTCTTATATCTGTCTTGCCATCGCTGATATAGCCTACAGTACCATCTTCTTTACATCTCTGAAGCTTGGCATAGCAGATGATATCAATATCCTTCGTGGTGGCTGCTGCGATCTTCTTCTTGCCTTCCTCTGAGAGAACAAACTTGCCTGTATAGGTTACTGGTACGTTCTTGTACTGGAAAGGAGCAACCTCAAGGACGCGACCAGAGATCTTATTCTGCTCTTTAAAAGCCTCCAGGCCATCGAATTTGACGTCTGTGGTCTTCGTTTTCTCATTGAGCGTATAGGTATATTTCTGATTATCGTACTCAAGTGTCACATTGAAATCGCCATACTCGAAGATGTCTTCTGAAAACTTGATTTCTAACTTCGCGTAGGTTGGTTCTGCTACGGGTTTCTCTTCTTCGGTGACAGGATCTTTGCTGTCACATGAGACGAGAGCGACTGACGAAACGATAGCCATTGCCATGAAGAGCAGGCTGTAAAGATACTTTTTCATTTGAATGTAATAATTAAGTTAGTTATGTGAATAAATAAATGAAATGTAATGATTGTGGGCTGTGAAGCCTTCCAGTCTATGTCAGTCCTCTAGAGACCGCCCTGCTCGAAGATATTCCTTCGGTACTGGAGCGCCGTAATGCCGTGCTTCTCCTTGAACTGGCGGCGGAAAGTGCTCTGATCCTTATATCCGCAGTAGGCGGCAATTTCATCGATCGGAATGTCAGGGGACTCTACCAGCATCTTTTCGATGAGAGAGAGACGATACTCCGAGAGCCATTGACGGAAGGGTTTACCTGTTATCTTATTGATGCAGGAAGAGACTGCAGGACGGCTCGAATTGGCGGCATCGGCCAGCATCTTGACGTCGAGGTCCTCATTCATAAAGAGTTTCTCTTCTTTCATTAGCTTTTCGATGCGCTCATAGAGTGTCTGCATGTTGTCAGTATTTCTTTCTTCCTTGGTTCTTTCGAGCTGCAGGGTCAGTTCCTTTACTTCTTCCTGGGTCTCCTCCAGGTCTTGCTGCGCCATCTTGATGATCTCTTCCTTCTTCTGGTTCTTGCGCCATAGCCAGTGAGTAATAAGGCCAGCAGCCAGGAGGATGATGAGAACGATGGTCAGCAGCAGGTTCATCAGCTTATGTCTTTTGAGCTCATTCTCGGCATCCTGTCGTGCCAGATGCTGCTCTTGCACCATGTTGATGGACATCTGCTCGGTGAGCATGCGCATCAGTTCGTGCTGGTTGATGCTGTCGTTGATGGCCATGGCACGCCTCAGGTAGCCGTTGCTCGCCTGCAGGTCGTGGGCAGAGGCTGCGTCATCGGCCAGGAGGGTCAGATAATCGACGTACTCTTCGACCAGGCTGTCGCTCTGATAGAGCTCCTCTGCCTGAGGCCGGGTGCGGTCGAACTCGGCTTTGAGCCCGAGAAATCTCATCTCGCGCATGGCGTAGATCCATGACAGCGTGTTCTGTGCACCCTCGGTATACTGCAGCTTCTGCATATAGAGTCTTACGGAGTCGGTCTCGGCCTTGACGTCAGTGGCCAGGCCTTGCTCTATGCGCAGGCGGAAGGCACGTGCCAGCTGCGCATAGACCTGTGAGCGGTAGAAGTTGGCAAAGTCTCTGGTCGCCTCGCCCGGCTCCTGCATAGTGGCAGGGCGCTGAGCGACGAACGACGGGTCGCGCCTGAAATGATCTACCAGCTGCTCTATCTCGTGCAGGGTGCTGATGGTGGTGTCGTACTCCCTGAGCTCGTTATAGAGGCCTATCTGTTTTTTCTGGAGGGAGATGAGCGCCACCAGGTCGGCAAAGGTGTTGGTGGCTTTTAATAGCTGGTAGGCGCGGTCGAAGGTCTCACGGGCCTGTTCGAGCCTGCCCAAGCCCTGTTCGGCCATGCCTACGCGTGCCATGAGGGTGACTTCGTCGCCACGCATGCGCTCGTCACCGTGACACAGGGCGATGCCGCGGTTGGCGTATTTCAGCGTGCTCAGGTGGCTCTTGCTGCCTGAGGTGATATTGGATGCCAGCACACACAGTTCCTCCTCCAGGAAGCGGTCGTCGCCGAAATCTTCCATGTCGAGCAGAGAGTCACACATGACGAGTGCTGCGTCGAGTTGATGCTCACCGCTGAACACCACCATGGCGTGGTAGTACGCGCAGCGCTGACGGGTCATCAGGCCTGCATCGGCGATGGAGTCGAGCAGAAGGTGAGCCCTGGCCGGATCGGACGTCATGTAGCTCATGCTGCGGTCTATCAGATCGAACGTCTCGTCGGTGGGGTAGTCGCTACCCTTGTCGGTGAGGTCGGGCGTAGGGGCTGGACTTGAGCATGCGCTTAGCAGCCAGATCAGGGTGAGGGAAAGGAATGTATGGAATCTGTACATTATAAGATCTTATTTTTTGAGCGTGCAAATCTAATGATTTATCTTTAAAAAAAACTTGCAAAACGTCTCAATTTGTAAATTACTGCCAATTTTGAGACGTTTTGCAAGTTTTTTTATAAGAAAACACTGGCGACAAGGGCATTTTTGCTTCTTGTCGCCAGTGCTGACTAGTGTAGTATGGTATATTTATATAGGTGTTTTTTACACGTTTTTAGAGATATGCCAGCAGGAGCTTGGCATTCGGGCTACGACGGATGCGGAGCAAAGCACGCTCACGGATCTGACGGACACGCTCACGGGTGAGGCCTAACTCCTGGCTGACCTCCTCCTGGCTCTTCTCAGGGCAGTCGATGCCGAAGGTCTCCTTGATGATACGGGCTTCGCGCTCCTTGAGGATGCTGCGCAGGAGGTTGTCGAGCTCGATGTGGAGGCTCTCGTTGTTGAGCTGTGAGTCGGTAGCGTCGAGCTTGGTATCAGGAGTGATGTCAAGGAGGGTACCGTCCTCATCGTCCTGCAGTGGGCTGTCGAGGCTGACGCCACGGTTGTTGGCCGCCATGGTCTCCCGTACCTTATCTGGAGCTACGTCGAGCTCCTCAGCGATCTCTTCGATGGTGGCAGGGCGGTTCTGCTCCTGCTCGAAACGGTTCTGGATGACGCGGATCTGACGGATCAGGTTGTTCTGATTGCCTGGCAGACGTACCATACGAGCCTGTTCTGAGAGGGCCTGCATGATCGACTGACGGATCCACCAGACAGCGTATGAAATGAATTTGAAGCCACGGGTCTCATCGAACTTCTCTGCTGCCTTGACAAGGCCTACGTTGCCTTCTGAGATCAGGTCGCTGAGCGAAAGACCCTGGTTCTGATAAAGCTTTGCAACTGACACCACGAAACGGAGGTTGGCACGTACGAGCTTGTCGAGCGCCTGCTGGTCTCCCTTGTGGATGCGCTGCGCCAGATCCACCTCCTCGTCTGGAGTTACCATGTGCTCTTTGCTGATGGCTGTGAGATAAGACTCGATCGACTCCTCCGTACGACGGGTGATGTTCTGTGTAATCTTAATTTGACGCATAGATGATAGTTTTCCTTTGTTGATTTTTCATGCGGACATAGTTGTCCCTTCGAAAAATAGTGCGCAAAGATAGTGAATATTCAAGATTATAACGAAAAAATCTCCACAAAATTGTGTCTGTGGAGAAATATTTCGCGTTTTGATATTTGAATATGACAATTTATGACTGTTGAGGATTGCCGTTCTTGAGCAACATGATCAGTTTCAGGCTCAGGTCGAAGAAGATGATCTTGGCCGAACCATTCTGCGCGATGTCGGCCTCGGCCTTGGCCAGCTCGTCCATGATCCCTTCCACGTTGCGGTGATTGACAAAGAGGTGGAAGCGGCTGCTGAACTGCTCTTCCTCGGGGGTCATGTAGTTGAGCTCGGGAGTGGCCATGTTCATGATGAAGTTCTCTCGGATCAGGGACTGGGCGTATTGCAGATAGTTCTGCTGACGCTGTCGGCCGAGCGACGCCATCTCAAGGCTCCAGTCGCGCATGTCGAAGATCTTACGCATGTAGCTCAGTCGCATCATGGCGCAGAAGCGCTCGAAGAAGAGCTCCTTGTCCTCGTCGTCGCACTTGGGCTGCATCCAGGTAGGGTCGAGAGGAGGGATGTTGAGTCGCTGGCATCGGCTCTGGATGGTGCCAAGGACGCGCTCGGGGTCGTTGCTGACCAGGAGGAAGTAGGTCTTGGGGTATGGCTCCTCGATGATCTTGAGCAGCTTGTTCGATGCCGTCTCGTTGATCTTTTCGGGCAGCCAGATGATCATCACGCGGCTGTCGCTGGCAAAAGGCTTGGCGCTGAGCTTGCGGACGATGCTCGTGGCTTCGTTTTTGTAGATCTGGGCGTTCTTGCCTTCCTCGCTGATGTATTTGACCCAGTCGTTGAAGGTGAGCTCAGGATCTCGCAGGAGCTTGTCGCGCCACTCGGGGAGGTAGTCGTTGCTCACGGCGGAGTTCTCGCCACTCTGTCCGCTCTTGTTGACGACGGGGAAGACGAAATGAAGGTCAGGATGCTGCAGGCGCTGTATCATCTTGCAATGATTGCACTGGCCGCAGGGCTCACCGTCTGCGCTATGGTTCTCACAGAGGATATACTGGGCGGCGGCAAGCGCCAGAGACAAGGCGCCGGAGCTCTCGCGGCCGGAGATCATCAGGGCATGAGGCATCCTGCCATCATCGATGGCCTGCCTGAGCTGCTGCGCTGCTGTCTGCTGTCCGATAATATCTCTGAAGAACATGATTGTTTAAGAGTAGTAAAAGAGTAGTAAAAGAGTAGTAAAAGAGTAGTAAAAGGGGAGTAAAAGGGGAGTAAAAGAGTAGTAAAAGGGGAGTAAAAGGGGAGTAAAAGGGGAGTAAAAGAGTAGTAAAAGGGGAGTAAAAGGGGAGTAAAAGAGTAGTAAAAGGGGAGTAAAAGAGTAGTAAAAGAGTAGTAAAAGGGGAGTAAAAGGGACGAATGTAACAGTGGACCTCACTCCTAACTCCTCACTCCTAACTCCTCACTCCTCACTCCTAACTCCTAACTCCTCACTCCTCACTCCTCACTCCTCACTCCTAACTCCTCACTGGAATTATCTTTCTTTGATGATGCCATGCTTGTATGCCACGAGCAGTTTCTGCAGATTCTCGATCTGCGTCTGGAGCTCACGACCCTGGTCGGTGTCACGCACGAGCATACGATGATACTTGAAGTCCTCGAGCTGCACGCGTGAATGAATGTCAGAACCCGACTTGATGGCCTTGTCCTTCGACTCGAACATCTCATGCTCGACGAGCTGCAATCCGTGGCTATTATATATTAATGTGTAGCCAGAGATACCTGTTGTCTCGTGGTAAGGCTTCGAGAAGCCGCCATCGATCACCAGACGGATGCCCTCAGCACGCAGCGGAGACTCACCCTTGTTGGTGCGCACAGGAACATGGCCATTGACGATGTGGCTGATGGCTGGATCGAGGCCGAACTCGCGGAGGATGTTCTCGCACGCCTGACGCTGGTTGGCCAGTACGAAGAACGCGCCTTTCTTCTCCTTATATAATTCTGGTGCGTCGACAAAGTAGCGCTCGAAGGTGGTCATCTTGTCCTTGTTGAAGAGAGGCGACTTAGGTCCCTGCCAAAGGTACATCATGTAGTCGAGGGCGTCATTGCGCTCCTTCGATCCCTTCGGCGAGAAGTAGGCCTTGCGGATCACGCGGTCGACACGCTCCATCAGCGCACGTCCCTTGACGAGCTTGCCATCGACCATCACCTCCTCGAAGCTGCCGTCCTCGTTCATCGGGATGGCGGCATGGAACATCAGGATGTTGTTGCACACCGTGAAGAGCGAGCCCTTCTGGAGCAACAGTCGCAGATGAGCCTGCAGGCGCTCAGAGTGACGGAACGAGTGTGCCAGCTGATCCATGACCTCCTGCTCACGCTGACAGAGCTCGTAAGGATCTGACTGGGTCTTGAGGCTCGGCAGACGCTTGTCGAGGAGCTCGTATTCCTTGCCGTCGATCTTGATCGTACCTTTCTCCAGATCGATCAGGTGCAGCATCAGGCGGTCGTCCATGTTATACTCAGGGTGGCGCTTGATGATCTGTCCGCAGAGCTTGAACTCGATGATCGAGATGGCCTTGTGCATCTTGGCCATGAGCTGTGAGGAGCGCTTGAGGCGAGGGTTGTTCTCGAAGTCCTTGGTCTGCCACAGGGTGCATGGATCGTCGCCATAGACCTCGAAGGCGAGGTTGGCCAATGGGAGGAGGTTGATGCCGTAGCCTTCCTCGAGGGTCTCGACGTTGGCATAGCGGATGGAGATACGCAGGACGCTGGCGATCAACGCCAGGTTGCCGGCAGCTGCACCCATCCACTCGATGTCGTGGTTGCCCCACTGGATGTCGAAATTGTGGTAGTTGGTCAGCTCGGTCATGATCTTGGCAGCACCCGGGCCACGGTCGAAGATGTCGCCGACGATGTGCAGCTTGTCGATGATCAGGCGATGGATGAGGTTGCAGATGGCGATCAGCAGCGCATCGGCACGGTCGATCTCGACGATGGCGTTGATGATGGCGTTGTAGTAATCCTGACGGTCGCTCTCCGACTTGCTCTCGAAGAGAAGCTCCTCGATGACGTAGGCAAAGTCGCTCGACATCATCTTGCGCACCTTGCTGCGGGTGTACTTGACGGTCACGAAACGAGCTACCTCTACGACCTGATGCAGGCTCATGCGATACCAGTCGGCCAGGTCGCGGGCATCCTGCTCCTGTTCTTTGATCAATGCCAGCTTCTCCTCAGGATAATAGATGAGCGAACAGAGCTCGCGCTTGTCGGCTTCGCGCATCGACATGCCGAAGATATCGTCCACCTTGCGTCGGATCTGTCCGGAAGCATTCTTCAGGACATGCGTGAAGGCAGTGGACTCACCGTGGAGGTCACTGAGGAAGTGTTCGGTACCTTTTGGGAGGCTGAGGATTGCCTCCAGGTTGATGATTTCTGTGGCGGCCTTGCTCACCGTAGGGAACTTGTCTGCCAGTAGTTCGAGATATCTCTTGTCTTCTTTTACGTCGTCAGGGGTACACATGGATTTTCAATAGTATTGTGGCCGTTGCAGCCGATTTTGACCGCAAAGTAAATGATTTTTTTCGAATAAAACAAATTTTTTCAGAGATTTCTTTTCATCGCTTCGCAAACTATAAAGTTTGAACCGCCGATGAAGGCGATTTCCTGGCCATTCAGGTGGCTTAGGGCGGCATTTATAGCCTCGTCGATACTTGCATACACCTGGCCTCTCAAAGTGTGTGCAGCGGCCATTTCTGCGAGTCTTACGGCAGGCAGTGCGCGGGGGGTAGGAGCTTTGCAGAAATAGTAGGTAGCCTCGGTAGGCAGCTGCCTGAGCACGGCGTCGATGTCCTTGTCGCTCACCATGCCGAAGACGATGTGCAGCGGATGACCCTCGGCGATGAGCTGTTTCAACTGAGGACCGATGTAGCTGAAGCATCCCTCGTTGTGACCGGTGTCACAAAGGACGCGCGTGCTACCGTCTGCGTAGGTAGATAAGGTCTCCCAGCGGCCACGCAGATGGGTCAGCGTCAGCACCTGCTCGAAGCCTCGGGCGACTTCTTCCTGTGTCAGCTCCATGCCGCTGGCTCTGAGCACCTGGATGGCGTTGAGCACGGTGTTGGCATTCTTCGGCTGGCAGTCGCCGGTCAGCGGACAGAAGATCTCGCCGTCATCGAGCGTCGTATAACGGTTGCCGCCCACCTCGTGCTGCACCCATTTGACCTGTCGGCGGTCGCAGGCAAAATAGAGACGGCTCACCTCGTGCAGCTGCGCATTCTGCTCGAAGGTGAAGCGGACGCGATCGTCCTCACACTCACCGATGACGCAGGGGATGCCAGGCTTCATGATGCCCGATTTCTCGGCAGCAATCTGAGGCAGCGTGTCGCCCAGGAACTGTGTGTGATCCATCGAGATATTGGTGATGATCGAGAGGATAGGAGTGATGATGTTGGTCGAGTCGAGACGACCGCCCAGACCTACTTCGATAATTGCGATATCTACCTGATGATCTGCAAAGTAGCAGAATGCCATCATCGTGGCGAGTTCGAAGAAGGAAGGCTGGAATTCCTTCAGTTCGTCGATGTGCTCGGCTGTCCATTGCACCACATAGTCATGGTCGATTTCCTCGCCATTGATGCGGATTCGCTCGCTGAAATCGACGAGGTGAGGAGAGGTGAAGAGACCCACCTTATAGCCGGCGCACTGCAGGATGGCGGCCAGCGTGTGACTGGTGCTGCCCTTGCCGTTGGTGCCAGCCACATGGATGGTCTTGAAGTGGGTATGTGGATGTCCTAAAACCTGGTCCATGCCCTCGCATCGCTCCAGTCCTGGCTTGTAGGCATGAGCACCCTGGCTCTCGAAGACGGGCAGTTGGGCAAAGAGATAATCCAATGTTTCCTGATAGGTCATTTCTTTAAAATTTAAATTAAGTGGCGCAAAGATACTGCATTTTTTGAATCTTGCCAAATTTCTTTTAAAATATCGTCAACATAATCGACTTTAAATTTGGAAGTCTCGATTTAAAGCAGTATCTTTGCCGCCAAATTCGGTAAAATTATGGGATTTTTCGACAAATTCTTTAAAAAAGAAAAGAAGGAGACACTCGATCAGGGTATGCAGAAGACCAAAGAGGGCCTCTTCGATAAGATTGCTCGTGCTGTGGCTGGCCGCAGTACGGTCGATGATGACGTCCTCGATAACCTGGAGGAGGTGCTTGTCACCAGCGACGTAGGCGTAGAGACCACGCTGCGCATCATCGAGCGTATCCAGAAGCGTGTCGCTAAAGATAAATATGTAGGTACGTCTGAGCTCAACGAGATTCTTCGTCAGGAGATCGCTGCGCTGCTTATGCTCAATGAGCGTGAGGAGCTCGACGGCTTTACGGTCAAGGAGGGCGCCAAGCGTCCATACGTGATGCTCGTCGTTGGTGTCAACGGCGTCGGCAAGACCACGACCATCGGCAAGCTGGCCTATCAGTTCAAGAAGGCGGGCAACAAGGTCGTCCTCGGTGCGGCTGATACCTTCCGTGCGGCTGCCATCGATCAGTTGCAGATCTGGGGTGACCGTGTCGGCGTCCCTGTCGTCAAGCAGCAGATGGGATCGGATCCTGCCAGCGTGGCTTTCGATGCCGTCAGCCATGCCGTCAAGGAGCAGGCCGATGTGGTGATCATCGATACTGCAGGCCGTCTGCATAACAAGGTGGGCCTGATGAATGAGCTCGGAAAGATCCGCAAGGTCATCCAGAAGGTCGTCCCTGAGAACGATCCTGAGGTATTGCTCGTGCTCGACGGCTCTACGGGCCAGAATGCTTACGAGCAGGCCAAGCAGTTCGCAGCTGTGACCGATGTGACGGCATTGGCCATCACCAAGCTCGATGGCACGGCCAAGGGTGGCGTTGTCATCGGCATCAGCGATCAGTTGCAGACACCTGTCCGTTACATCGGCCTGGGTGAGGGTATGGAGGATCTGCAGATCTTCAACAACCGCGCCTTCGTCGACTCATTATTCGGCAAATAACAATTTATTATCTATACCACTTCATGAAAAAGCTTACTTGTGCTATGTTTATGCTGGCCGCTCCGCTGCTTGCGAGCGCTCAGATGACGACAAACAATGGCGTTCCTTACCTGATGAATCAGTCAGTGGATATGAGCGCTCAGTTTGCCGATCCTACCAACACGTACTTCACTGCCGACTCTCTCGTCAGCTTCGATACTGCCACTGGTCGTGGTATTATCCAGTGGGGTCGTAATGAGATGCATCCACGTCAGGCGTTCAATGCCAATGGTTATTGGGTCGTTCCGCTGCAGAATCTCGACTTCCCTGGTCCTGCATACGATCAGAGTCCTCGCCTGGAGTTCCGCGTTGAGCCTGTCAATGAGCGTACACTCCGTGTGCGTGTTTATACCAGTCCTATCATCCCTCAGGACGATCCGGATGAGATCATGCTCGTCGAGCAGCCTAAGGTCGATCTCTCTAAGTGGCAGGTCAATAAGACCGCTCAGGGTGTGACCTATACCAGCAGCGAGGGTAGCCTGGAGATCCAGAACTATCCTTGGCGTCTGATCCTCCGCGATAAGAATGGTGTCGAAATGACACGTACCCGTGCATTGAGCGACAATGACTCTACGCAGGTCAAGACACAGCCATTTATGTTCGTGAAGCGTGGTTCGGACAATTCTCGCAGCATCGAGCCAGTGTTCAGCCTCAAGCCAGGCGAGCGTATCTACGGTTGCGGTGAGTCGGCTACCAGCCTCAATAAGGCAGGTCAGAAGCTCAATCTCTTCGTCGTCGATCCTCAGGGCCCTGAGACCCCTGATATGTATAAGCCGAACCCATTCTACTTCTCTAACCGTGGCTACGGTGTGTTTATGCATACTTCGGCTCCAGTGACGGTAGACTTCGGCGCAAGCTACCTGGGTAGCACCCGTCTCTTCATGGCTGATGAGGTGGCTGACCTCTTTATTATGTTGGGTTCGCCTAAGGAGATCCTCGGCGAGTATACTTCGCTGGTCGGCCGTCCTGACTGTCCTCCTCTCTGGAGCTTCGGTCTCTGGCAGAGCCGTATCTCTTATTTCACTGAAGCAGAGGGCCGTTCGGTGGCTAAGCAGTTGCGCGACAACAAGATCCCTGCCGATGTGATTCATTTCGATACTGGTTGGTTTGAGGTTGACTGGCAGTGCGACTATGAGTTCAGCAAGCAGAACTTTGACAATCCTACCAAGTTGCTCGCAGACCTCAAGGAGCAGGGCTTCCGCACCTGTCTGTGGCAGTTGCCATACTTTACTCCTAAGAACCGTTACTTCAAGGAGCTCGTTGACAATGGCATGGCTGTGAAGAGCCCTAAGGGTGGTCTGCCACTCGAGGATGCTGTGCTCGACTTCTCTAATCCTAAGACCGTCACCTGGTATCAGAGCAAGCTCGAAGGTCTGCTCAAGCAGGGCGTGGCTGTCATCAAGGCCGACTTCGGTGAGGCGGCTCCTTATCTCAATGGTTTGTATGCCAGCGGCAAGACCGGCCTCTATGAGCACAACCTCTATCCAGTACGCTATAACAAGGCTGCATACGACATCATTAAGAAAACCAACAACGGTGAAGGCATCATCTGGGGTCGCTCAGCATGGGCAGGCAGCCAGCGCTTCCCACTCCACTGGGGTGGCGATGCTGCTACTACCAACACCGGTCTCCTCGGTTCGATCCGTGAGGGTCTCTCGTTCGGTCTTTCAGGCTTCTCATTCTGGAGCAACGATATCGGTGGCTTCGTCACCAAGAGCCCTGAAGAGCTCTATCGTCGCTGGATGCCATACGGTATGCTGACCTCTCACAGCCGTGTGCATGGTGTAGAGACAGAGCCTTGGCTCTATGATGATGACTTCATCGCTTACTTCCGTGAGTGCTCTGAGCTCAAGTACAAGCTCATGCCTTATATCTACGAGCAGGCTCAGCAGTCAGCTAAGGCAGGTCTCCCTATGCAGCGTGCATTGCTCCTGGAATATCCTGACGATCCAGGTGCCTGGTTCATTGAGGATCAGTATCTCTTCGGTGAGAGCATGATGGTAGCTCCTATGCTCGAAGCTGGCACTGGCCGTAATGTTTATCTCCCTGGCAAGGATCGCTGGGTAGATTATCAGACAGGTAAGACCTACAACCCTGGCTGGAACTACATTGAGTGTGGCAAGCTGCCTATCGTCATCCTTGTGAAGAAGGGGGCAACGATCAAGACTGTGCCTGTGGCGTTGTCTACAGATTGGATTGACTGGAAGAAAGTAACAAGCAAGAAATACTAATTACTCCCCTCCCTTGTGGAGGGGTCGGGGGAGGGTCTTTTATGATTCGTAATCGTATAGATTTAATCACTTTGGGTTGCTCCAAGAACCTCGTTGACAGCGAGCGCCTAATGGCGCAGCTGGCGGCGTGTGGCTATAAGCTGCATCATGATCCGGAGGATCCGAAGGGTGAGATAGTCATCGTCAATACTTGCGGCTTCATCGGTGATGCCAAGGAGGAGAGTATCAATACGATCCTTGAGCTGACAGAACTCAAGAAGCGCAGGAAGATCGGCAAGATCTTCGTGATGGGATGTCTCAGTGAGCGTTATCGTAAGGAGCTGACGGAGGAGATCCCTGAGATCGACCGACTCTATGGCAAGTTCGACTGGAAGCAGGTGCTGGCAGACCTCGGTCATCAGTGGGACGACAGCTTGCGTAGCAGCCGATTCCAGACGACGCCGCAGCACTATGCTTATATTAAAATAGGAGAGGGCTGCAATAGAATGTGCGCCTATTGCGCTATTCCTTTGATCACAGGACGTTATCAGTCGCGCCCTATAGAGGAGATCCTCTCCGAGGTCAAGACGCTTGTGAGCGAAGGTGTGCACGAATTTCAGCTCATCGCGCAGGACCTCACCGGCTATGGCTACGACCTCTACGGCAAGTATAACATTGCTGAGCTCGTCGACAAGATGGCAGAGATCGAAGGCGTCAAGTGGATCCGTCTGCACTACGCTTATCCGAATGACTTTCCGAAGGATCTGTTGCCAGTGATGGCCAAGCATGACAATGTCTGCAAGTACCTCGACATTGCCCTGCAGCATGCCAGCGACAACGTACTGACACGTATGCTGCGCCATGTCACAAAGGCAGAGACCGAAGAACTCCTGGCAGAGATCCGTCGTGAGGTGCCTGGCATCCATCTGCGCACCACGCTGATGGTCGGCTTCCCGGGTGAGACAGAAGAAGATTTTGAAGAACTCCTTGACTTTACCCGTCGCATGCGATTCGAGCGTATGGGAGCCTTTGCCTACAGCGAGGAGGAAGGAACCCATGCTGCACGCCACTACGAGGACGATGTGCCGGCAGACGTCAAGCAGGAGCGTCTCGACAAGCTCATGTCGCTACAGGAGCAGATCAGCCTGGAGTGTCAGGAACAGAAAGTCGGACAGACCTACAATGTCGTCATCGATCGTCTGGATGGAGAATACTACGTCGGTCGTACAGAGTTCGACAGCCCTGAGGTCGATCCTGAGGTGCTGATACCAGTCGAATCGCTCCCTACAGAGCCTTCGGGCTTCGATGATGGCGTCATGGTTCCGATTGCGCTCGAACCGGGGTCTTTCCATCAGGTCATGATCGAGAGGGCAGAAGCATACGAGCTGATTGGCACATTGTGCTAATAACTCTTAAAACTATCTTTAGAACAATAAACTTATTCAAGTTTCGCAAGTAGTAACTTGCTCACTTTGAGAAGTTATAGAGAATTTATAAGGAAGTTAAAAGAAGTTATAAGGACAATACCTACAATTTTGGAAGATAGAAAGAAGTTTCGATTAAAGAACATTCGTCCCTATAACTTCCTTATAACTCCTGTTTTACTTCTCTATAACTTCTTTTTTACTTCTCTATAACTTCTTTTTTACTTCTCTATAACTTCTTTTTTACTTCTCTATAACTTCTGAGTTTCGCACTTGCGAAACTTGAATATTTACATCTGACGCAGCAGCGAGAGAAGGTCGGAAGCGATGGCACGGTTGTAGACGCGGATGACGTCTGGGCCCATGTCTGAAGAGGTCATGCCGGAAGTGAAGTGCTCACGACGGGTATCGAACTCCAGGACGAGGCCCTTGTCATTGGTCATCTTGACGCTGTAGCTGCCTGAAATCTTGCCACCGGCACCGTAGGTAAGCTGGCGAAGTGCACTGCTACCCCACCCGATCTCCTTGAGGCACGCCTCGATGACGACAGCACCGGCAGGAGCGTCCTTGGCATCGGCGATGACCTGAAACGAACCCTCACGGAAGGCAACCTTCAGCTCGCGCATAAGGGTCTTACCCAGTTCGCCAAAGGCGATCTGCTGCTCCTTCTGCTTCTTACCGTCCTTCGGCTGTGCGGTCACAGTAGGCACGATATACACCTGGCAGGTGTTCAGATCGATCTTCTGCACCACGTTGACATGATCGATAGGCGTGGCATTGGTGTCTTGTGCCTGACAGAGCTGCATGGCGAGGAAACCTGCCAGCAGGATAGATAGGATCTTTTTCATCGTCAAAAAGTAGGTTATTTGTTATCCTTCAGGATGTCAACCAGATCTTCAGCAATCACCTCATTATAGACGCGGATGATCTTCACTGGATTGCTCGACTTCATCGTCGTGTTATGCTTGCGGCGGTTGTCGATCTCGAGTACCAGACCCTTGGCATTGCTTACTCTGATGTTGTAGCCGCCCGAGATATCCTCCTTAGCGCCCATCATCACATCCTTCATCGTAGCAGTACTCCAGTCGATATCCTTGAGGATCACATCGACGATCACTGCACCTGCAGGAGCGCTCTTGGCATCAGAGATGATCTGATAGGTGCCTTTCTTGAAAGCCTTCTTGAGTTCCTTCATGACGGTCTCACCCAGTTCGTCAAAAGCCGCCTGCTGCTTGTCTGCAGTCTTGGTCTTTCGTGGATGCAGGTCGGCAAGCACTGTTGGCACGATATAGACATTACAGGTGTCGAGGTCGATCTGCTGCTGGATGTCTACGCGGTCAATACCACGGTACTGACGAAGCTCTGCCTGACAGTTGATGACTGCCATCAGACAGAGGAGGAATAAAGCGATTTTCTTTTTCATAATTTGAAATATTTAAATAGGTAATAATCTCTTTTCTGGCGCAAAGATAGAGTGTTTTCTTAGATCCTCCAAATATTTTGCCTTATTTTTTACGAATATTATCACCTCAATATATCTATTAAGAACATTTATCGAATAATAAAGACGTTTGTCAATCCTTTTTTGAAGTTTGTTTTGGGAATGTCATCAGAAATGAGTATCTTTGCGCCATTATAATAATCTATCAAATTTTTAAAAAGGTAAAAGTTATGGAAGCTTCAGAGGTTGCCATTGAAAAGAAAAGTTCAAACTTCGTAGAAGAGTTTATCGAGGAAGATATTAAAGCCGGAAAGGTGGCTGCATCGCCTACCAAGATGGTGCACACACGTTTCCCACCCGAGCCAAACGGCTATCTGCACATCGGCCATGCCAAGGCTATCTGCATGGACTTCGGTGCAGCTGCCAAGTATGACGGCCAGTGTAACCTGCGTTTCGACGATACCAACCCAAGCCGTGAGGATACTGAGTATGTCGACGCTATCAAGGAGGACATCCACTGGCTGGGCTTCGACTGGGGTGATCGCATGTACTATGCATCAGATTACTTCCAGCAGCTCTGGGATCTGGCTGAGGAGATGATCAAGCGCGGCCTGGCATACGTGGAGGAGCAGACCAGCGAGCAGATCGCTGCACAGAAGGGTACTCCTACCCAGCCAGGCGTGGAGTCTCCATTCCGCAACCGCCCTTGGGAGGAGTCGCTCGACCTCTTCCGCCGCATGAACCAGGGTGAGTTCGAGGAAGGAACTCTGACTCTCCGTGCCAAGATCGACATGGCCAACCCTAACATGCACTTCCGCGATCCGATCATGTATCGTATCATCAAGTATCCACACCACCGTACGGGCAACAAGTGGAATGCCTATCCGATGTATGACTTCGCTCATGGCCAGTCGGACTTCCTGGAGGGTATCACCCACTCGATCTGTACGCTTGAGTTCGAGATCCACCGTCCGCTCTATAACTACTTTGCTACGATCATGGCATTGATCAAGGAGGGCAAGGACATTCACTACGAGGAGGGTCTCGTGGAGAAGCTGGGTGCTAACGAGAAGCCAGAGAACGGTGAGCATGAGATCACCGATGCTCTTGGCATCACTTACAAGCCACGTCAGATGGAGTTCAACCGCCTGAACCTCACCAACACCGTGATGTCTAAGCGTTATCTGCGCGACATGGTGGAGAATCACATCGTCCGTGGCTGGGACGACCCACGTATGCCGACACTCTGCGGTCTGCGTCGCCGTGGCTACACCGCTCCCGCCATCCGTGACTTCATCACCACCATCGGCTATACCAAGTTCATGGCGCTCAACGACATCGTATTGCTCGAAAACGCTGGCCGTAATGACCTCAACAAGGTGGCTACCCGTGTGATGGGTGTCGTCGATCCTGTGAAGCTCACTATTACCAATTGGCCAGCAGGTCAGGTAGAGATGTGCGAGATGGACAACAACCCTGAGCAGGAGGGCGCTGGCACTCACCAGATGCCATTCTCGGGCGAGCTCTACATCGAGCGTGAGGACTTCCAGGAGGTGGCTGAGAAGAAGTTCTTCCGTCTGACCATCGACAAG
>JAZRVB010000055.1:0-3504 GCA_045598885.1 Bacteroidales bacterium | reverse complement strand
CTGACGCTTAACCTCACGGGCTACCATTGAAATCTTTGCCATTGTCGGAAATTACTTTTTAGCGTTCTTGAATGGAAGACCAAACTCCTTCAGGAGAGCATAACCCTCCTCGTCAGTCTTGGCAGTAGTCACGAAAGTGATGTTCATACCAAGAATGCGCTGGATGCTGTCAATATTGATCTCTGGGAAGATGATCTGCTCGGTGATACCGAGGGTATAGTTACCACGACCATCGAACTTAGACTCGATACCGCCGAAGTCACGGATACGTGGGAGAGCTACTCGGATCAAACGCTCGAGGAACTCGTACATCATCTGATGACGGAGAGTTACACGAACACCGATTGGCATCTGCTTACGAACCTTGAACTGTGCAATATCCTTCTTAGAAAGAGTCTGAACAGCCTTCTGGCCAGTGATAGCAGTAAGCTCTGCGATTGCGGTCTCTATAATCTTCTTGTCAGCTACAGCCATGCCGAGGCCCTCGTTGATGACAATCTTCTCGAGAACAGGAACCTGCATTACAGTGGTATAACCGAACTGCTTAGTAAGTGCAGGTACGATGGTCTCCTTATAATATTGCTTAAGTGATGCAGTATTTGCCATAATTTAGACCTTCGAATTAAAATTTAACATTCATAGCCTTGCCAGTTGAACGAACAGCCTTGCCATCGACAACCTTGTTAAGCTTAGAAACATGGATAGGAGCTTCCTGCTCGATGATGCCACCCTGTGGGTTCTTTGCATTTGGCTTGGTGCTCTTCTTTACAATGTTGATACCCTCAACGATTGCAGTCTTCTTCTCGATGTTAACAGAGAGGACCTGACCGGTCTTACCCTTGTTCTCACCAGAATTTACGTATACGGTATCGCCCTTCTTTACGTTCAATGTATTCATATCTGCATTTACGTTTTTAGAGCACCTCTGGTGCAAGTGAAACAATCTTCATATTAACAGCACGGAGCTCACGAGCAACTGGACCGAAGATACGTGAAGCACGCATTTCACCAGCGTTGTTGAGAAGTACACAAGCGTTGTCATCGAAACGGATATAAGAACCATCTGGACGGCGAACCTCCTTCTTGGTACGTACGATGATTGCCTTGCTGACAGTACCCTTCTTCATGTCGCTAGAAGGAATAACACTCTTAACAGTCACTACGATAATATCACCTACAGATGCATATCGGCGACCAGTGCCACCAAGCACGCGAATGCAGAGGCACTCCTTACCGCCTGAGTTATCGGCGATCTTAAGTCTTGATTCAGTCTGTATCATAATATTTACTTAGCCTTTTCGAGGATTTCTACTAAACGCCAACGCTTGGTCTTGCTCAGCGGACGAGTCTCCATCAGGAGGACGCGATCGCCTACCTGGGCCTCATTCTTTTCGTCATGAGCGTGGTATTTCTTTGTCTTATTGACAAACTTACCATAGATTGGGTGCTTCTCCTTATACTTTACAGTAACGGTGATGGTCTTGTCCATCTTATCGCTAGAGACGATACCCATTCTAGTTTTTCTAAGATTTCTTGTTTCCATTGAAAAAAATCTGTTCTT
Organism: Bacteroidales bacterium; assembly: GCA_045598885.1. Lineage (GTDB taxonomy): Bacteria > Bacteroidota > Bacteroidia > Bacteroidales > UBA3663 > Liminaster. Next base: position 1,943 of record JAZRVB010000055.1, on the reverse strand, counting down.
AAATGAAATTGAGTTTTGTGAGGAGATTACTCAGCAACCTGAGCATCAGCTGCACGATTATTAAGCTCAGTCATCATGCGAGCAACATCACGACGGGTAGCGCGGATAACCATAGGATTGTCGAGTGGAGCAATCGTGTGGTTGAACTTGAGCGAATCCAACTGTGCTTTCGTCTCAGCAATACGACCCTGCAATTCCTCAGTAGTAAGATTCTTAATTTCTGAAGTCTTCATTGTAGTAGTTGTTATTAGAGAACGATGAGTTCTGGATCATAGTCGCGACGTACGACAAACTTAGTCTGAACTGGGAGCTTCTGAGCACCAAGGCGGAGAGCCTCCTTAGCAATCTCAAAAGGAACGCCCTCAATCTCAAAGAGGATGCGACCTGGGTTGCAGTCTGCTACCCAGCCATCTGGATCACCCTTACCTTTACCCATTCGGACATCGGCAGGCTTACGAGTGTAAGGCTTGTCAGGGAATACGCGGCACCAGAGCTGACCCTCGCGCTGCATGTAACGGGTGATAGCGATACGAGCGGCTTCAAGCTGACGCGAATTGATCCATTTGTTCTCAAGCGTCTTGATTCCGAATGAACCGAAAGCCAGCTGGTTACCACGCTGGGCATTGCCCTTGAGGTTGTTACGCTGCTGACGACGGAACTTTGTTCTTTTCGGCTGTAACATTGTATTAAAGCTTCTAAATCGTTAGTAATTATTTTTTGTTGTTACGGAAACCGCCACGACGATCGCCATTACGACGGTCACGACGATCGCCACGATTTTCGCGGCCCTCGCCCTGTGGACGACCAGTTTCCTTCTGCTTAGCGAAGTTAGGAGCAAGATCCTTCTTGCCATAAACCTCACCACGGCAGATCCATACCTTGATGCCAATGACACCTACCTTAGTGATAGCCTCAGCCAATGCATAATCGATATCTGCACGGAAAGTATGAAGTGGGGTACGACCCTCCTTATACATTTCCTTACGAGACATCTCAGCGCCGTTCAAACGACCTGAGCACTGAACCTTGATACCCTCAGCACCCATGCGCATAGCGCTCTGGATAGCCATCTTTACAGCACGACGGTAAGCAACCTTACCCTCGACCTGACGGGCGATATTGTTAGCTACGATAGCTGCGTCGATCTCAGGCTTCTTGATCTCGTAGATATTGATCTGAACATCCTTGTCAGTTACAGCCTTGAGCTCTTCCTTGAGCTTATCAACCTCGCTGCCAGCCTTACCGATGATAATACCTGGACGAGCAGTGCAGATAGTGATAGTCACGAGCTTGAGTGTACGCTCAATCACGATACGTGAAAGGCTTGCCTTAGCGAGACGAGCGTTGAGGTACTTACGAATCTTAGCATCCTCTACGATGGTATCACCACAGTTCTTTGAAGAGAACCAGTTAGAATCCCAACCACGGATGATGCCGAGACGGTTTGCAATTGGAGAAATTTTCTGTCCCATGTTAGAGAATATTAAGCTTCTTTGTTAATTGAATCTACATAAAGAGTCACGTGGTTGCTGCGCTTGCGAACGCGGTAAGCACGACCCTGTGGAGCAGGGCGAAGACGCTTGATGGTAGCACCCTCGTCTACTACGATAGAGCTAATCTTGAGCTCGCCAGCCTCAGCCTTACGGCCGTTCTTAGCCTCCCAGTTAGCGATAGCAGACTTGAGGAGAAGCTCAACACGAGCAGCTGCCTCCTTGTTAGAGAAATGCAGAACACCCAAAGCCTTGAAAGCCTCCATGCCGCGAACCATATCAGCTACGAGACGCATCTTACGTGGAGAGGTTGGGATGTTGTTGTACTTTGCGAAATAGGTATTCTTACGAACTTCCTTCAGCTTATTGGCAGAGTTTTGTTTTCTATTAGCCATTTTTCTTGAATTATTTTAGTAAGACCCTATTATTTACCATTACCATGGTGACCACGGA
>JAZRVB010000054.1:0-9413 GCA_045598885.1 Bacteroidales bacterium | reverse complement strand
CGGAAAGTGTCTATCCTCTAAGGGAGACTGCAAGGAACCGCCACGTGCGGAACCGCATGCGTGGTGGTGTGGGAGGTCGGTAAATGTGAAAGTAGGAGGCGAATGCCTTTTATGATTAGCATTTACCTCCTACCCGATTTTATAGGCAAATAAATGGCATGTAAAACGTCGTTATTCCTTGTTTTCCCTAAATAATTATGTTCAAAAATCAATATCTGAGCGAAATATTTGCTAATGATATTTTTTTTCTATAAATTTGCATCGTTTCGTATGCTCTATATTAGGGAATATCCATCTATTGATGTGGTGCTCTCTTAGCGTAGCTGTTGCCAATCTGTTACTATCACTAAATCCGGAAGACGCGTGGAACGTAAGAAAGTTTTCGTCAGCGGTTGTTACGACCTTTTGCACTCAGGTCATGTAGAATTCTTCCAGCAGGCTTCTCAATTCGGAGATCTTTATGTCGGCATCGGCTCGGATGCCACTTATCAGGAATATAAGCATCGCAAGCCTATGTTTCCACAGGAGGAGCGTCTCTTCATGGTTCGCAACATTAAGGCGGTCAAGGAGGCATATATTAATGAGGGACGTGGAGTCATCGATTTCTTGCCGACGCTCGACCTTGTCCGTCCAGACATCTTTGTAGTCAATGCGGAGGGTGGATCTGCCGAAAAGCGCCAGCTCTGTGTCGAGCGAGGCATCGAGTACATCGAGTTGCAGCGCACCCCACACGAAGGCCTGCAGGCACGTAGCTCGTCATCACTGAAATCAGTATTGGCAAAAGAGCAGGAGCAGAGCGATAGTTCTTCACTTCACGCTTCAAATACATCGCAGATTCCTACTCGCCTTGATCTTGCAGGTACCTGGATTGACCAGCCTTCTGTCAGCCAGTATTGCCCGGGTTGGGCGCTCACCATCTCCCTTGAACCTACTTTCGAAGTCCGTGATCGTTGCGGACTCTCTACCTCCACCCGTAGGATGATTCAGCAGATCTGGCCTATCAAGCTTCCGAAGATGGATCCGGAGACACTGGCTCGTCTGGTGTTCTGTTATGAAAATAATCCAGAGCGAGAAAGTGGTCATATCTCTGGTGCACAAGACTCTATTGGTATCTGCGTCCCTGGTCTCTGCCGTCACTATTACGATGGTAGTTTCTGGCCACAGAAGATAGAGAGTACCAACGATGAGATGACCTTGCGTTTCTTGGAGCAGCACCTGGTCATGATCCCGATGACTCCGCGTCTCCCAGGTTGCAGTGTCATCGAAGGCAAGGATGTAACTTTAGACAAAGTCAAGGCCCTCACTTCTGCCGCCGATGACTGCTGGAATGCCATCCTATCCCATGACCTTGAGCGCTTTGCCGCTGCTTATAAGGCTTCTTTTGACGCACAGGTGGCCATGTTCCCAGGTATGGTCAACCCTATTTTCATCGATCATCCAGAGCAGGACGGCAGCTTCATTAAGCAGACCATAGATACTTATAGCGCACTTCCAGACGTCCTGGCCTGGAAGATGGCTGGCGCTGGTGGCGGCGGTTATCTCGCTTTGGTAGTCAAGGACGCCAAGCAATTCTGTAAAGACCATGCTGAGGCTATCGAATTGCATATCCGCAGGGAACAGTCATAATCTGCTGATCAAACAATAACAAACATTATGAGTCAAACATCTACTCCTGATATTTCTCCAGACGAGCAGTTGCTCCGTCAGTACTATAGTCGCTACGGTGGCTATTGGCGCTTTCCGGATATGCTGGATTACTGCTATCTGGTAAATCCATACTTCACCCGTTCTGCCATCATCAAGGAGATGCAGGATTTCTTCCCTGTCCTCGTGAGCGAGTATCCTTCTGGTATGGGAGTGAACTCCAGCCTGGCCAGCGAGTGCTGGAATATCAAGCAGGAGCACATTGTGGTGGGCAATGGTGCTGCCGAATTGATCAAGGTCCTCATGGAGAGCCTCGAGGGTAAAGTCGGTGTAGTTCGTCCTACCTTCGAGGAGTACCCTAACCGTATGCCAGCCGAGCATGTAGAGACCTTTGTGCCTCAGAATGAGACCTTCCGTTATAGCGCCGAAGACCTGATCGCCTATTTCTGCCAGCATCCTGTAGACACCCTGTTGCTCATCAATCCAGATAATCCTTCAGGTAATTTCGTCCCTGTCGAAGGCATCCATAAGGTAGCTCAGTGGTGTGAGGAGCAGGGCATGCGCTTCATCCTCGATGAGAGCTTTGTCGACTTCAGCGTTGGCTATGAGCAGAACACCTTCCTTCATGATGAGATTCTGGAGAAGTATTCTCATCTGTGTGTGATGAAATCCATCAGCAAGAGCTATGGCGTGCCTGGCCTCCGTCTCGGTATCCTCTGCAGCGCCGATGCTGAGCTCATTGCTAAGATGAAGAAGCAGGTAAGCATCTGGAACATCAACTCCTTTGCTGAGTTTTTCATGCAGATCTATCCAAAGTACAGGGAGGATTATAAGAAGGCTTGCGATCAGTTTATTCTGGCTCGTGAAGACTTTGAGGCAGAGCTGAAGCAGATTCCATTTATCAAGGTGATGCCATCTCAGGCCAATTATTTCTTCCTTGAAGTCCTGCCACCTTACAAGCCAAAGGAACTTTGTGCTATCCTACTGAAGAAATATAAGATCTTGGCCAGCGCCTGCCTTGCCAAGAAAGGTATTGAGCCAAACCGCTACATGCGTATAGCCGTGAGAAATCATGGAGATAATAAACGTTTTATTCAAGCATTGAATGAATTGATTAAGTAACTGCCATGAAGATTATCTCCCAACAAGATATAAAGAATCTCGGGATCACCGCCAAGCAGTGTTGTGATTGGGTTCGAGAGAGTTTCTCACTAAAGCAGGATGCACAGTTACCCGCTAAGATCAGTTGTCATCCAGCCGACTTCGATTTCTTTACCTCTATGCCTTGTCTGCTTCCAGAGGATGCAGAGGGCAATCGTTTCTTTGGCGTAAAAGAGGTACATCGCATAAAAGGTGCAGTTCCAAGTCTTGGGAGTGACATGTTGCTGTATGATGCTAAGAACGGTGAGTTGCTGGCTCTACTGGACACAGATTGGATTACCACCATGCGAACCGGTGCCGTTGCAGCAGTTTCAGCGCACGTCCTTCGCAAGGAAGGGGCTTACAAGTATGGATTTGTCGGACTTGGCAATACAGCACGTGCTGCGATGCTTTGTATTCTGGAGGATGAGCCAGAAAAGCATTTTGAAGTACAACTTCTCCGATACAAAGATCAGGCAGAACTCTTCATCGAACGTTTCCGTGATTATGGAAATGTGACATTTACCATCGTCAATGACATTGTTGAGATGGCACGGACCGTAGATGTCTTCATCAGTTGCATTACGGATGCCAACGGCCAGCTTATCGATGACGAAAAGGTATTCCAGCCGGGAATAACCGTCATTCCTATTCACATGAGAGGTCTGCAGGTGTGTGATACGACCTTCGATCGTGTATTCGGAGATGATACAGATCATGTCAAGGGTTTCAGATATTTCCCACAATTCAATGATTATAGCGAGATCGGAGAAGTCCTGGCAGGACGTGATCCTGGCCGAAAGTCTCAGGATCAGCGCATTATCGACTATAACTATGGCCTTGCACTTCATGATGTGCTTTATGCTTCAAAGATTTACAAGTTGATGCAGGATAAGGATACTTGTGAAGTTGAGATCGTCAAAGAGACCGATAAATTTTGGGCATAATAATTTGATTTAGGATTTTCACTTTGGCACGGATAAAAACATCCAAAGGCTTTCTGGAATTCGAAAGCCGTCTGCTTTATTTTGGCAACAAGGAGATGAATACGGAAAACATGCTCGACAACCTGCATGTACTCTCTGTTTATCTCGACAAGATCGACATCAACTGGGGGCCAGCTTTCGGATCGTTGATCGGCATCGTTCGCAACGAAGATTTCCAGCCTTGGAAGCCTGTATTTGACCTATATATATTAAAGGAGGACGAGGAGCGGTTCAAAGACATCCTCTGGCTCCTGCAGGACGTAGACTTCCAGCTTGTCCGTCATGAGCGTCGTGGCCTCTATATCCTTGAGCGCAAGGGTGAGTATATCAAGATCTTCGTGCTGCACAAGATCAGCAGCGACGTCCGCCACACAGGTGGCTCAGACTTCATTCATGAGAAGTATCTGCAGAATACCGTCAAGTGGAATTTCAAGGGCATCGACCTGAATGTCCCGGCAGAAGTCGATGAGTACCTCGCATTTCAGTACGGCGAGGATTGGACGACACCGAAGCAGACCGTCCTCTATTCTACCAATCCCATCGTCAAGCTTGCCTCGCAGCTCACCACCTGGTTACAGGACCATCTGCCAGACAGCATATATTATGCCTGGCTCCTTCAGCACAGACAGAAAGACTTCAAGAAATTTACGGCCCGCTGTGAGAAGCATGGTATCACACTGCCTCAGAGCTTCCAGTTGGCCAGCATGAAGCCACGCAAATATAAGAAAGTGCTCACCGTCGGCGTCTATGACCTGCTCCATAAAGGACATGTAGAGCTCTACCGACGTGCCAAAGGCTTAGGCGATTATCTGATCGTAGCCGCGCAGGACAGCGATTTCATCCTAAAATACAAGCCAACCGCCAAGGTGCTCAATTCGACCGAAGACCGCAAGTACATGATCAAGTCGATCCGCTATGTCGATGAAGTCATCACCTACACCGACGTCGATAAGATCGTGCAGGAAGTCGATTTCGACATTTTTGTCACAGGCCCAGATCAGAATCACGCTGGTTTCCAGCGCGCCATCCAGTGGTGCGAAGAGCATGGCAAGGAGCACACCGTCCTCGCACGTACCGATGGAGTCAGTTCCAGCGAGCTGAAGGCTAAGATTGCTGCGAAGACTGGCAGATCCTGAGTTTTACAAGTGCGAATAAATTGGACGAAAATATAATAGAAGTCAACACCGCGTTTCTGGTGTTGACCGAATGGATTAGGAAAGTCAACACAACTTTTGCGGTGTTGACCGAATGGATTAGGAAAGTCAACACAACTTTTGTGGTGTTGACCGAATGGATTAAGGAAGTCAACACAACTTTTGTGGTGTTGACTCCACGGATACAAAATACTAACATTACGAACCTAATGTCAGTTTCACGATGAATGAATCTAAACCTTACCTTCCTGTGGTAACTTTTCAGCAGGTATTGGACTATGTCCCTGGTCAGCCTGAGACTTACACGGCCTCGTCTATTGTCAATGCGGTTGCAGAGGCGCTCTGTGAGACCAAATGCATCGAAAGCAAGGAGTTGGCCGAATATCTCTCCCTCGACCCCCTTAAGCTAGCACATGCGGTGCAGATCGATCTGGGGATGAGCCTCATCGAGGTGATCCACAACTACCGCCTCCATCAGATCGAAGCCTACTACAAGGCTCATCCGAAGGCAACGCTCGATCAGATTGCCCAGGCCTGTGGCTATGCCAGTAAGGGCTCTGTCTGGCGTTTCTTCCAGCGCAAGCTTGGCTTGACCGTGACGGGGCAGAAGAGCCACGCGGGAGTGGAGCAGTGGCGGAAGAGGAGGGATGAACGTAACAGAAAGTAAGAACTTTGGCAACAATTACAACCTTCAATAATCTGTTGTCCCCCCATCCGCAGACAGCCACTCTGAGCGACGTCTTTGCGCAGATCAGGACGGATAGGAATCTGCAGATGTTGACTGAGATGCACCGTCAGGGAGCAAGTCAGAAGCAGCGCGTGCCTGTATTCGTGCCGTCGGCCATCATGGAGGGTGGCAGGAAGACTGAGAACATCGGGCAGCTGACCGTGATTGGTCTATTTCGACTATGACCATCTGGAAGACAGGCAGATGGATTCGATGTGCGCCTATCTCTGCCTGCTGAATAATGTCGTCGGCTATCATCGGTCACTAAGCGGGAAGGGCATGCATGTCATCGTGTCCTATCAGGTGTTCTGCCACGATATGCAGCCGATGCCGCTGTCGGAGCTCGACTTCCGTGATCCGAAGAAGGCTCAGCGCTCGCGCTTGCTGTGGAATGCCATCTGGGAGAATGTCAGGGGGCAGTTCGAGGAATGGTTCTCGGGAACTCCGACGCTGAGAGATCTTCGCGTCGATACGCAGTGCAAGGATGCGGCTCGCCCCAGTGCCATGGCTTTCGATCCGAAGGCTAAGTACTTCAAGGATGACTACGAGCCCTATACGGTCATCCTGAGCCAGGCGCTACTTGACTTTGAGCAGAGTAAGGCGCATGTGGCGACGGGTAATCCCGTGGGTAGGCCTGCGAAGACGCAGCTCTCGAGGGCATTTGATGCGGCCGACATCGAGGCCATCCTGCTGAGTCAGGGCACGTATCGCAAGAACCAGATCTCGCACCGTCTGGAGATGCAGTGGAAGGAGGATTCGCAGATGGCGGTGTATCATCAGCGCAATCAAAACTTTTTCTCGTTAGCAGACAACTCCTCACTCCTCACTAAAAAGGGTGTAGAAGGTGTACATAATTTCGAAACTTTCTGCGGAAAAGCAAAAATTCCCGAAGGGGTCCGGATGATGACGGGAATTTCCGAGGGGTGGAGAAAAAGTTTGGAAAATAGGATTTATGTACACCCTTCTATGACGTGAGTTGTAGGCAAATCTCCAAGATGCTTCATGGAGCGTTTCTTCCAAGAGATCAATACTGGTAGAACTGATTACCAGAACCTGCTTCCGATGACAATTGGAGGTATCTAGTGAGAATTATAAATCCTTAATCTTACACTCCGAAAATCAACGATCGCCCTTTGGTGGTCGCCAAATGGGGTGTACGTATAAATTGGACGAATACTAAAAGAGGTCATTGTTTATTATTATTTAGTTCTTTACTGCAGAAAGTTATGCCAGATAATAGAACGGAGAATAAGCGAATCGCAAAAAATACAATCTATATGTACCTACGTATGGGTTTTTCCATGATCGTAGGACTATATACATCAAGAGTTGTTTTACAAGCTCTTGGCGTTAATGATTTTGGTTTATATAATGTTATCGGAGGTGTTGTAGGTTTGTTTATCATCCTTAATTCAGCAATGGTTAACACTACCTCTCGATTCATTACATTTAGACTTGCTAAAAATGATTTATTAGAGAGCAGGCGTATTTTTAGCATGTCCATGCTTATTCATGGGATTATTGCATGTATTATACTCGTTTTGGGAGAAACAATTGGTCTGTGGTATTTACATGAGAAATTGGTTATTCCGGAGGGTCGTTTTTTTGCAGCAGAATGGTTATATCAATTATCCGTTGTTACATCTCTGTTTTCTGTATTATTAGTCCCCTTTAATGCATCTATAGTTGCGCATGAACGGATGAGCGCTTTTGCGGTAATCCAGATTGTTGATGTTTTTTTACGTCTTTTTGTAGTTTTATTATTATCTTATTCTCCTATTGACAAACTTATATTCTATGCCACGTTATTAGCATTAATTCAAGTATTTGATCTTTTTGTTTATATTACCTACTGTAGACGAAACTTTCCAGATACAAAGTTGCTTTTTTATTGGAGCAAGCCAGTATTCTTAGAAATGATGAATTTTGCAGGTTGGGCTCTTGTCGGTAATTTCTGTAATTTTTTCTATACTCAGGGTGTCAACTTGATGTTGAATGCATTTTGTGGCCCGGCAGCAAATGCAGCCAGAGGTATTGCTGTTCAAGTTGAGAATGTAATTAAACAGTTTGCAAATAATGTCCAAACGGCCATTAATCCTCAAATCATTAAGACTTATGCATCTAATGAGAAGGAACGAATGTATTCATTAATCTCAGCAAGCTCTCGTTATTGTTTCTACTTACTTTACTTGTTAACTCTCCCTATTCTATTAGAAACAAACTTTATTTTGGAAATCTGGTTAGGACAAGTTCCTGACCATACAATTAGTTTTATCAGATTAATCCTCGTTATAGCCTTATTCGATGCATTTGTCAATCCAATGTTTACGGCTAATCTGGCTTCTGGCAAACTTAGAATATACCATTTGTCATTAAGCATATTGATGTATGGATTTATGTTTGTTACGTATTATTCTATCAAATTGACGGGTATTGCAGAGAGTGTATTTTATAGTTATTTGATTGCGACTATAATTGGATACATAATGAAAATCTTTATTCTTGAGTTTCAAGTAGGTTTTTTAGTAAAGGATTATTTGAAAGGAGTTTTTGTTCCTGCGTTTTTAGTTTCAATTACCTCTATCATTTTTCCTCTTTTTGTACATTCATACTTAAATGAGGGTTGGTTGTGTTTTCTTATAACTGGGATAATCTCTGTATTTTCAGTTTTACTTTGTGTGTGGCTCTTTGGCGTGTCTCCAGCAGAACGGAGTTTCCTTAGAACTTTTATACGGAATAAACTGAATAGAGAAAATTAGGATGATTATGTCAAGAATCAAAGATTATATTAAAAGAGCTATTCGTTTCATTCTGCATGGAGAACCACATATTACCACCGTGGCTAAAATCTCTATGATTAGTCCAAATAGTGTTCTCAAGGGAAGAAAGATCCTGATAACAGGGGGGGGGAGTGGAATCGGATTTGCTATGGCGAAGAATTTCTGTCGGGAAGGTGCAACAGTTATGATTAGTGGTCGTAATGAACAGAAATTGCAGAAAGCTGCGTCAGAAATTGGCTGTTTGTATCATGTCTTGGATGTTTCTTGTATTGACGACATGGAAGAACAGTTTTCCGCTATGGATCGAAAGATGGATGGTATAGATTGTTTAATCAATAATGCAGGCCTTTCTCTTCATGAAACTTGTTTTGAGGATGTTTCTCTTGATAATTTTGATAAACAATTCAATACAAATTTTCGTGGAGCTTATTTTTTGACTCAGTATTTTGTAAAGAAGTGTAAATCTACAAAAAGAAAAAATTGTAAGATTCTTTTCATTTCTTCTCAGCGAGGGACTTTTGTTGATGATATTCCTTATGGATTAACAAAAGCAACAATCAATAGTCTTGTTCAAGGATTAGCCTATGATTTGATACAAGATGAAATAAGGGTATATGGTCTTGCTCCTGGAGCAACGGTTACTGACCTTATTGGTTTTGAAACCAATGGAAATCTTTATTACGACATCAATCGTACAAAAAGACTGTATTTGCCGGAAGAGGTTGCTGAAATTGCTAATTTCTTATTATCAGATAGAGCAAATTGTTTGTCGGGTAATATATTAATTTGTGATGAAGGTCGTTCTATCAATACTTACAAAAAGTTTTGACAAATTATCTTAATTCACTAGTGTCCTAAATGTTTCTTAAATTAAGATCTGTAACCTCTTGAAATACCGGTGAATTTAGGTCGAATTTACTACTCCCTACATTATTTTTGACTATCTCTCGTTTTCTTTAATAAGAAACGATCAAAGATAGCA
>JAZRVB010000053.1:0-42448 GCA_045598885.1 Bacteroidales bacterium | reverse complement strand
CTCTGGCGCCCTATAGTTGCGCCAGAGACGAGTTCAAAGGCGAAGCAAGCGTCTATGTAGTTGCAAACGAAAGTCCTTATAATAACGGCGTGAATCGCTATCCTGAGCCATTGCAGCCAGAGGTGAAGGCGTTGCTTGCTCCACTCAAAGGCGTACGTACGACCCAGATCTTCTTAGGCAACGGCTCGGACGAGGCCATCGACCTTGTGTATCGCATCTTCTGTCAGCCACGCATTGATAACGTGGTGGCTATCAGTCCTTCGTATGGCATGTATCAGGTATGTGCTGATGTCAATGATGTGGAGTATCGTGCAGTTCCATTGACCCAAGATTTCCAGCTCAATAAGGAAGCACTTGTTGCACAGAAAGACGAGCATACCAAGGTCCTCTGGGTATGTTCGCCAAACAATCCTACCGGTAACGCCTTCAAGCTCGAAGACATCGAGTGGTTGCTCAATTCCTTCTCTGAGCAGATTGTTGTCATCGACGAAGCCTACATCGACTTCTCAAGCCAGCCATCGCTTCTGTCGGTATTAGATAAGTACGACAACCTCATCGTCCTCCAGACCCTCTCTAAGGCATGGGGACAGGCGGCTATCCGCTGTGGCATTGCCTACGCTTCTGAGGCTATTATCGCGTACTTCAATAATGTCAAGTACCCTTATAACGTCAACCTCCTCACACAGCAGCAGGCCGTCAAGGTACTCAGCAATCCTGAGAAGCAGCGTCGTCAGGTAGAGGAGATCCTCTCGCAGCGTGTCGTCCTCCAGGAACTCCTTGAGAGCCTCCCATGCGTCAAGCAGATCTATCCATCCGATGCCAACTTCCTCCTTGTCAAGGTGACCGATGCCAACGCCATCTACGTATATCTTCAGCAGAAGGGAATCATCGTGCGCAATCGCCATAAGGTGCAGCTCTGCGGCAACTGTCTGCGCATCACTGTGGGTACACCTGAGGAGAATGCCACGCTCTATGAAGCATTGAAAACATTCTAAATCCTAAGAATTAAATTTCCATCATAGAAATCATAGTAAATCAAAGTAAATCAAAGATTCTGAATTCGTCTGATTTCATTGATGGACTTAAAAGTTCTTGCAGCAAAACTTATAATATAATATCGTATGAAAAAAAGCATTATCTTAGGTCTTTCTACACTCGCCTTGGTTGCCTGCCAGCAGCAGAAGCAGGATGCTGTGACACCAGTTGTCTACGGTTCTGCCAACCCTTACATGCCAGTATGGGAGTTCATCCCCGATGGCGAGCCTTACGTGTTCGAAGATCCTGATCAGCCGGGCAAGTACCGCGTCTATGTCTATGGTTCGCACGACGATCTCGTTACCGCTTATTGTGGCCGCGATCAGGTCGTCTGGTCAGCACCAGTAGAGAATCTCAACGACTGGCGCTTCGATGGCACCATCTTCGAGCTTAAGCAAGATGCTGCAGGCAACAACATCTTCGATGGCATCATCGGCGATGTCCTCTATGCACCAGATATCGCAGAGAAAATCGAGGACGGCAAGAAAGTCTATTATTTCTATCCTAACGTCCAGGGTGAGCGTGGCAACGTCGTCGCCAAGTCTGACCGCCCTGACGGTCCATTTACCGTCTGCAACTGGGATCCATCCAATCCACGCCTCGCTGTAGGTCCATTTGGTTTCGATCCTGCAGCCTTTGTCGATGACGATGGACGTGCATACGGCTACTGGGGCTTCGAGCGCTCTTACGCTGCTGAGCTTGATCCTACCACTATGGCTACTGTCAAGGAAGGTGCTCAGATCATCGAGGACATGATCCCTGGCCGTTATCAGGATGGAGTAGAGCGATTCTTCGAAGCTTCTTCGATCCGCAAGATCAAAGACAAGTACGTATTCATCTACAGTCGTTGGACACAGGACGGCGAGGAGGGCCTTCCTGAGACCAACTACACCCTCGCATATTGCTATAGTAACAATCCTCTCGGTCCTTGGACCTATGGTGGTACCATCATTGACGGTCGTGGCCGTAAGAAGTTGGCCGATGGCACCGTTATTCCAACTGCATGTCCTGGTGGTAACACCCACGGTTCGATCTGTGAGATCAACGGCCAGTGGTACGTCTTCTATCATCGTCAGGCTGGTACTTCAGAGTACTCTCGTCAGGCCATGGTGGCACCTATCAGCGTTGAGGTGACCGAAGGCGCAGAGGGATCTGTCAAGATCTCTGAGGGCGAGTATACCTCAGAAGGATTTAACCTTCAGGGTCTCGATCCATATCTTCGCTATCCTGCCGGCATCGCCTGCTATTATGTCGGTCCTCAGCCAGCTTATCAGGATTATCCTAATGTCGTCTACAACGGTCCTCACACCGAGATCCACCGTCTGAATAGCATCAATGACCTCGATGGTAAGAATGCCTACGACGTCAGCATCAACAAATGTCCGATCGTCGATACCTTCAGCGGTTCTACCGTGGGTTACAAGTACTTCAACTGCGATAAGTTCCAGGGCAAGAAGTCTATCATCTTCCACCTCAACATGACCGTCCTGACGCTCAACAGCAGTATCGACATCTTCGTCGATCAGCCAACCGAAGAGGAGGGAGGCACCAAGCTCGCTACCCTCGAGTTCATCCAGGCAGATTTGCTCGATCAGACCTTCGACGTAACTACCTCTCTAAACGCTCTCGCCAATTACAAAGGCAAGCACGCTCTCTATTTCGTCTTCAAGTCAGAGGCTGAAGGTCAGTCAATTGCTACACTTCACGACTTCTACTTCACTGCAGAGTAATTATATTATTTGACATATAGAAATCGTGGCGTCTAATTCCGTTAGAAGAATTAGACGCCACGATTTCATTTGTGCGAATCCTGCATCAAGGATCAGACGCCGTGATTTCGGTTGTGCGAATCCTGCAGCAAGGATCGGACACTATGATTTCTTTTGTGCGAATTCAAAATTTATGATTCTATATAGATTGCATCCGACAAAGTTTCCAAAAAAGATACTTACATAAAATGTGACGGTTTCGACGGCATGATCAGCAAGGAACGATAATGGGACACAGAGATAATAAAAAGCATCGGCCACGCAGTGTGGAAAACCGCACATGATGAAGAGCGGAACACCGAAGAGAAGCGGGAGGTTCTGCTGCTTACGTGCAAATGTGACAGCGGTAGTCATAATCATGCCGCATCCGATGGCAAGGACAAAGCCTTTGAGCGGACCTAACAACAGTCGGCCTTCGAGGATCTTTTGTGCAGTTTCTTGCAATGGCATAGGACTGCATCGAGCCATCAATCCAACTAGCAGACAACCTATTATATTACCGAAAAGAATAAAGAACAGCTTACCTACTTCGCCTTTCTGAATGAAGCCTGCTGTACCTGTGTAGAGACGAAGACCGTAATGAACGACAGTTAACAATCCAAAAGCGAAGAGAACAGCGCCAATGATACTCTTCTCTGCGAGATAGCCGAAGCCGGCGATGCCGATGCAGATGCCTGCGAAGAGGGAAGAACGAAAAGTATTCATAGTAAGTATTATTGAGTTATATTATTAAGGAGGAATGTTTATTTTGATTGTTTTTTAGCAACACCACGGACAGCCTCTGCTTCAAGAGGATTATCCGGCCACGAATGCTTAGGATAGCGGCGCTTAAGCTCTTTACGTACTTCGAAATAGGTACCTTGCCAGAAACTGCGAAGATCCTGTGTGAGCTGTACGGGCTTAAAGCCTGGTGATAGTAGTTCCATAAGCACTGGTTGCTGGCCATCATTGACTCGGGGAGTGTCGGTCAGACCAAAACACTCCTGTAGTCGGACACGCAGAATGGGTTGATCTGCTCCCTGACGGTACTCAACACGTATCCGACTGCCTGTCGGCACGGCGATGTGCGAAGGTGCAAGACGTTCAACAGCCTGCTGCTGATCGTAGGTGAGCAGCGACCAGATGGCAGAAGTGAGATCGATTTTCCTGAGCTCGAACGCCGTAGTAGCTTTTCCCGCAAAGAATGGCATCCATTCCGGAGCACGGAGTAGGAATGACTCTGTATCAAGAGCAGGAAGATTAAGCTCAGGATGCCATTGTGCCACAGTGGCAATACGCTGCTGGAGGTTATGGACGGCATCAGAGAAATCGAACATGCTCGTGCCGTCTTTCTTAGCAGCTTCGGCCATCAGCTGCGTCATCTGCTCACGAGGGATGTCTGTGAGAGGCTTTGACTCGACAAGCAGGGTACCGATGCGGAGTTCGCGTTGAGCAATAATTTGGCCGCGCTTGCTATCCCACGTGACGTTGTCTTTCTGTCGGGCTATCTGACGAAGGTCTTTTACATCGACGGGAGAGGCGTAGAAGATACGCTGATTGACGGATGCTACAGCGAGCCACTCATGCGCAGATAGCTCATCTTTCATGTCGATCCTGACGATGTCACCTGACGCCAGCTGGAAGCGGCCTTCTTGGGTTGCCTTGGCAATACGCTCAGGATAGGCAACTGCAATCAGGGCACCGGCTACGGCAGCGGGCAGGATGGAATTATCCTCCTTGATATGCACCAACTGGCGGTATTGCTCAGCGATGCGGATAATACGCGCGAACATATAATGCTTCTGCCGGTAGATGCGGTTGTCGCGAAGACCGATGATACGCGTATTAATGTCGGCATCAGACGTCAGCATGTCCTGATGCATCTTGATGAACGGATCTTTTTCTTCAAGTATGGCGGCAATGTCGGCGGCCAATGCCTGTAACACCGGGTCCTCGGACTTAAGGAGCATCTGTGCGATGCGAGGATGACAGGGAAGCTGAGCCATCCGTTGGCCATGGTGGGTGATCTTGCCTTGCTCATCGACCGCTCCAAGCAATGAAAGAAGTTGCTGAGCCTGCCTGAGATGCGCGGAAGGAGGAGTAGTAAGCCAAGGCAATCGAGACGCATCGGACTCACCCCAGGCAGCAATATCGAGCACCATGGAACTAAGATCAGCATCGAGAATCTCTGGCTGGCGGCAATCGGCCATGCGATGCTCGGTAGCCAACGACCACAGACGGTAACAGACTCCTTCGGACAGACGGCCGGCACGACCCATACGTTGTGTGGCCATGTCTTTACTAATACGCACAGTCTTCAGATGGCTGAGTCCATTCTGCGAATCGAACACCATCGTGCGGCAGAGTCCTGAATCGACGACGATGCGGACGCCTTCGATGGTGAGGGATGTCTCGGCGATGGGGGTGGAGAGTACTACTTTACGCTCTCCCTCAGCCGACGGAGTGATGGCCAGACGCTGCTCCTGTGGTGAAAGCAGACCATAGAGAGGGCGTATCTGTGTATTGCCTAAGGCTTTAGATAATAATTCCTGACAACAACGGATATCGCCTTCGCCGGGAAGAAACGCAAGAATATCACCATCATGGTCTTTGTGTGCTTGACGGATATAATGTGCTGTCAGCTCTGCGACATTCTGTTCGTTGGCTTCCTCGGGAGTGTGTATAACTTCGACAGGAAACATACGACCAGCAGACTCTATCAGCTCTGCATCGAGCGCATTGCAGATATTTGTAGCATCGATGGTAGCAGACATAATGACGAGGCGGAGGTCGGGACGGATGACCTGCTGGGCCTCACGGGCTAAGGCAAGGGCGACGTCGGAATGAAGGCTACGCTCGTGAAATTCATCGAAGATAATGGTCGAAACTCCATCGAGTGTGGGATCATTGACCAACATACGAGTCAGGATCCCTTCTGTCAGGACTTCGATCTGGGTGTCGGAAGAGACTTTCTGTTCAAAACGGACACGGTAGCCAACGGTCTTGCCGACGGGTTCGTCGAGCATCGAAGACATGCGTTCTGCTATCTGACGAGCAGCAAGTCGACGAGGTTCAAGCATCAGGATCTTACCAGTCGTCGTTTTACCCTGCAGGATGGTAAGTGGCAGCAAGGTGGACTTACCGGCACCAGGAGGTGCCGTGATGACGATACATGAACTATGCTGCAGATGCTGATTGACAGTATCTGCAATGGCAAATGCGGGAAGAGAAGATGCCTGATGTATCTTCATATTTTTGTTAAGAATGAAGCTCTGATATTGCGAGTACCATTACCAAATGCAACCGAATATGAACCACGGGCCTCATTATAGCTGACGATGGTTCCTTCGCCTAAGACATCATGACGGACGCGAGTTCCTGCTGACCAGAATTCTTGCATGACGGTAGGAGTATCTGTTGGTACATTAGGGTCTGTAATGCTTGCCGAGGTGAAATCAAGTCCTAAGTATTGTACCATTCGTCCTGACTCCTGCCATAGGAGATCGTCCATATCGCCCTCTGTCACAAATAGATTTCGCTGTATCTCTCTTAGAAAACGACTTGGATATTTTGATAGGCGAGAGGCTGCGTTGAAACCTTCGCTCTCAGTGAGGAAGAGTTCTTTTTCTGCGCGTGTTACTGCTACATACATGAGTCGGCGTTCTTCTTCCTCACCATCGCCTTTACGTTCTCGTAAAGTCTTCATACTAGGGAAGATACCTTCGCTCAAACCAGTCACAAAGACGTAAGGGAACTCTAATCCTTTGGCCTGATGGATGGTCATGAGTCGGACTTTAGGATTTTGTTTTTTTCCTTCGTCTTTTACATCCATATTGGTATACAACGCAATATCTTGCAAATACTGATCGATACTCAAGACATCATCTTGAAGATGGGCTTCCTCGTATGTTTTGATGCTTTGCAACAATTCTGTGAGATTCTCCAGACGATCCGTGTCATCGTCTTCGCGCAATAACTGCTTGTAGCCACTTTTCTCAAGTACCATATCCATCACATCGCTGATGACATGATCACGGCGCTGTGTGCTGATAACCGTGCCATGCTCATCGAGAAAGACGGGTAACTTGAGACGTTCTTCGACGAACTGACGGCACTCTTCGATCATATCGATGAAGTGTACCATCGACTCCTTATATAATTCACGCGCAGAAATATGACGTTTCAAGGCCTCATAGAGCGTGATCTTATCCTGATCGGCGAATGTCTTGAGACGAGTAAGATAGACCTTGCCGATCTTACGGCTCGGAGTATTACAAATACGTAGGAACGAAAGATCATCACCCTGACTAATGAGACGGAGGTAGGAGAGTGCGTCCTTGATCTCTGCGCGATCGAAGAAGCGGACTCCACCCCAGATGACGTAATCGATACCCGCATTGACCAAAGCCTGCTCAATGCCGCGGCTTAGATAACTGGCACGGTAGAGGATGGCAAAATCGGAGAAGGTGGGTTTATTGGCAGATAAATGATCGGAAAGATTCTCGGATAAATGATCAGGATTACTTGTAGATGAATAATCGGAAATACCCTCAGAGTGTTTATTACTATTATCTACCAAAGATAGTATTTTCTTAGCGATCCATTTATTCTCTTCCTCATCACTTCGACCGTGGAAATGAGTGACTTGTGTACCTCCATTTCGTGTCGTGAAGAGATTCTTCGGCAGACGGTTTCGATTGCGACTGATAACAGAATTAGCAACCGAAAGGATAGGAGTGGTGGAGCGATAATTCTGATCAAGTACGATGGTGCGATCAGCTTTGAATTCAATGAACATCTTTGGACGAGCACCACGCCACTCATAAATGGCTTGGTCAGGATCGCCGACAATAAATAGATTGTGATGAATCTCCTGAAGTGTCTCAACGATAGTCCAGTCGGACTTATTACAGTCCTGAGCCTCGTCAAGCATGATGTATTCCATCTCATTCTGCCAGTACTCACAGGCATCAGGGAATCGTTTCAGAATATGGATGGTAAAGAAGATAAGATCCTGAAAATCGAGCGCTAAAGTTTTTTTCTGCAACTGCAAATAGCGAACAAAAGCCATATCCTGAGCTTTCTCAGCATCTTCTGTAGTCTTATCGTATGCTTCGCTTAATCCCTCGGTAAGCATCATACGATCAATATAGTTAGGTTGCTGCAGAAACTCAGCAATTTTTCGATTGCCAGCAGCATCAAGGAATTGACCGACAGTTTCGACGGTGCGGTTAAGTCCTAATTCTTCCATAACTTGCTTTGCCAACTGCTTCTGATCTTCTTCATCGAGGATCGTAAAAGACTTAGGGTAGCCCAGTCGATGAATCTCCTGGCGCAGGAACTTTACGCAGAATCCATGGATAGTGCAGACAAAGTCATTATAGTCACCGCTAGCAACAAGTTTACTGATACGCTGTCGCATTTCCTGCGCAGCCTTATTTGTAAAAGTTAGGCAAAGGATATTAGCAGGATCAACACCTAATACATTCACAAGATAAGCATAGCGACAGGTTAAAGCTTTGGTTTTGCCTGAGCCAGCACCTGCCACTACACGTATTCGTCCCTCGGTAGCTTCGACAGCTTCGCGTTGACGATTATTCAGTGAATTAAAATAGTCTTGATCCATTTAATATAGAAAGGAGACAAATATATACTATAATAAACTAAAAAATTATAGTTACTAATTAAATTAGGAGGGACATTGAAAATAGATAGTTAACATAACTCGGATTAACCCAATTCTTTGATAATTATTTCAAAGTAATCTGAGCAAGGTAATCAT
The DNA here is from genome assembly GCA_045598885.1 of Bacteroidales bacterium. Taxonomy (GTDB): domain Bacteria; phylum Bacteroidota; class Bacteroidia; order Bacteroidales; family UBA3663; genus Liminaster. The sequence goes on along the minus strand of JAZRVB010000053.1, from coordinate 33,883 downwards.
AATGTTCTCCTTCAAGTATCTTTTCACAATGAAAACCATTGCTTTCAGCGATCAACTTGAGTGTTTCGAAGTCAACATAGAGCCAGTCGAACGGTTCGCCTTTTACTTTCTTATAGATCATCTGATAATCTATCTCTCCATAGTAAGTTCCCAAAGGATCGATATCGTATGTACCATCTTCATTCTCATAGAGATATTTCAGGTCACTCGAATCGACAAGCACTTGGCCACCTACATTGAGCAACATACGGATCCTGTCCAGAAATGCTGGCATATTCTTGAGCTTGCCGATGATACCTGTGCCGTTCATCAGCATCAGGATTGTGTCAAAAGGTCCGACGAGACGTTCGTCAAAGAGATTGATGCACTTTACGGACTTGATGCCACGCTCCTGCATCACTTCGCAGCTCAATGGCGAGATGTCAATAGCAGTGACGTCGTTGAGCAAAACAGAATGACAGCCGGCACCAGCACCTACGTCCAGAATGCGACCTCTGGCCATAGCGATAGCTTTCTGCTCCAAGGGAGACATCTCCTGTAAGGATCTAAAAAGATGTGGCACAGGGATTTCGTCCTCATCAAACATGCTCGAAAGCACGCGCAGCTTACCTGCCTTGCCTGTCTGATGATACTCACGGATGGCTGCGCCCATCGGATTCTTATCAGGTGTCAGAATTGAACTCATTATATATAAGGTATAATCTATATGACTAATCGGCAATCATTTATCCTTCGTGTATCGTTCCTCCAGATACTTCATATACGTCCGAATACCCGTTTCAACCATACGTATGCATGGACGCTTTTTATAGTACTCATCCGTACGTGCTTCTGGTGTGGCACAGATGACGATCTCGGGGATTGTACCATCTGCACGCTGCTTATTGAGACCAAGAAGCTCCTTGCAGCATAGGCTGCCTGTCTGCTCCTTAAAGCTGGCAGCAAGTGCTTGAACTGCCTCATAGTTAAGCTTTTTGATCTCCTGATTCGCTTCTTCAGAAGCCACTTCAAGACCGGCAAGCATAAATATTCCCAAGGCAGAGCCACATGTCTCACGCATACGGCCAATGCCGCCACCGAACGAGGCTGACATGCGAGCCATCAATCCCGAAGGAACATCGTACCAATCCGCGAACGCAAGCGCAACGGATTGGCTACAATTATATCCTTGCTTGAAGAACTCCACTCCTTTCTGTACGCGGAGCTCAGTCTCTTCCTGCCAATTTTCTACGGTTTTCACGCAGTAATTGTGTTTTTGAGTTTTCTATTAACGATTGATTGCCCGATTATTTTGAAGTCAATCGCTTAACATGATCCTTCAGAACATGGAATGCAGGTGCTGGCATATCGCCATGATTATGTCCCTGCATCTCATAGAGGGTAACATCCTTATGTCCAACGAGTTTGAGCATACGCCAGAAATAAGCCTGCTCCTCATATCGGCCATAGAGTTCGAGTTCACGATCGCCTGAGATGATTACCATTGGAGCTGCATCAGGACGGATATGAGTCAATGGAGCATATTCGTCGATGGTTGCCTGCAGAGGGCCGATGCCCTGAAGCTTGCGTACATTATAATGTGTGACACACTGTCCGCTGAATGGCAGGATGGCAGCGAGATCATCAGCATTGACATCATACTTTGCCAGCCACTTCTTCTCAAGTCCGATCATGTCTACGAGATAACCGCCGGCTGAGTGACCAGAGATGAAGATCTTCTTCGTACTGCCATTATACGCCTCAACGTGCTTGAAAGTCCAGGCAACAGCTGCTGCAGCATCGTCGATACAATCATCGATCGAAGCCTTTGGCATCAAGCGATAATTCACAGTAACTACTACCAGACCGCTGTTGAGCAGCTCCTGTGGCACATACTTACTACCACCCTCAAGGCCACCGCCATGGAACCAGACCACAACAGGCACGTCCTTCATGTCGGTCGGATAATACACGTCGAGCTTACAGCGCTCTACTGCGTATGCGTCAGAAGACGTTGCGTAAGGGATATCACTCTTGGTCACATACTGTGCAAAGGTGGTAGCCATGCAGCACAGCAAGGTAAGGATCAATGTCAGACGCTTCATAATTTACAGTACTTCAATGAGTTCTACATCGAATATCAAAGCAGCGTATGGAGGAATCATACCACCTGCACCACGCTCACCGTAAGCGAGGTTGTAAGGAATGAAGAAGCGATACTTAGCGCCTTCCTTCATAAGAGCCACGCCCTCTGTCCAACCCTTAATGACCTGATTCAAACCGAAGTCTGCAGGTTCACCGCGCTTATAAGAAGAGTCGAATACAGTACCGTCGATGAGCGTTCCCTCATAGTGGCAACGAACGGTGTCCGAAGCCTTTGGCTGCTTGCCTGTACCCTCCTGAAGTACCTGATACTGAAGGCCACTGGCAGTAACTACGACGCCATCCTTCTTGGCATTTTCAGCAAGGAACTTCTCTCCTGCCTCCCTGACAGCCTTACCGGCCTCTGCCTGAGCAGCCTGCTCCTTGGCCTGAAGCTCGGTGAAGAACTCGTTCAGGATCTGCTGAGCCTCCTGAGGCGTAACCTTAAACTGATTCTTCTGCAGCATATCCTGAATGCCTGCTGCGAAGTCTTCCATTACGAGAGTATCCTTGATACCCATTGATTCCATCTGCTGGCCGATTGTGAGGCCAAGCGCATAACTGATCTTGTTCATTGATTTTTATGTTTTTAATTTTTGTATACTACTTTTGCAATATCGCTTGCCGATACACGTACTGGCTCGACGATAAACTCCGGCACATTATACGATCTCAGGTTGATCGACTCAAATTCCGGATCCTGTTGAGGAAGTTCGAAAGCCTTATGAGCCACACCTTCCCTATCAAAATATGCAAAATAAAGACGCGAATAATTGTTGTCATATCGACGGCTGGCCACCAGGATCCATCGTCCGTTGCTCGACCAGTTGTGGAAGCCCTCTGCCCTCTCGCTATTTACCGCGGTGAGTGGATAAGTGACAAGGCTATCGAGCTGAGTGACATAGAGATCCGACTCAGGATGCCAGATATGGAAGCAGCCATAATTACCGATCGATGTCAGCAGATAACGTCCATCAGGACTAATACGAGGCACAGTGGCACTCCTCTCCTCTTTCTCCATGTCCAGCACCAACTCAGCAGGACCAAAGGTCATCGTCTCAGCATCGAATGAGCGACGAACTATATTATAATGTATCTCCTCATAGCGTCTATTCGTCTCATTCTGCTTGGTAATCTGAGGATTGTTCGACTCTGCAATAGCCAACGAGTCATGATAAACAAACGGTGCCGAGGAATAATAAAGCCACTTGCCATCCGGGCTCCAGGTTGGGAATGCAGCTCGCTGATCTTCCTCCATGCTGACGGGAATCACCTTATGCTGCTGCACGTCATACAGTACGATATCACCTTCGCTGTCCTGCACTTCAACTTTGCTAAGCAGTTGTGTATGAAAGTTCTGGAACGTCAAGTTCGTCGAATATGCCACCACGTCGAGCGTCGGATGCCACGCAGGATAGACTCCCGCGCTGATGGTCTCAGCAGATTTTGTCTGCACCTTCTCCAGCTTTCCCTGGTCATAGATCACCGTGCCCGCAAACTCAGCTCGGATATGCATCTGCATACGCTCCGTATGGTAGTTCTGGAAGGCGTGACAGTTGACACAATGCCCCTTTGTCGGTTCATCGAGCGTCTTGTTGTCATACACGGCATGTTCCGTAAAATTCTCTACACAGCGCTCATTGATCGTGATATGCTCGTATGTCGAATAAGATGGCGGAATACTGCGATACACGACATAAGGGTCAATACTATCGCCAACGACTTCGATATTGAATGCAGGATGGCGCGTCCATCGGTCACCTTTGCTTGTGTAGAGCTGCACCGCCAGTTGCTGTCCGACGCTCTTCTGCAGCATCTCACTCCACTCCTGCTCATCGATCATCACCTTACGACCTTTACCGTATGTCTTCTTTCCGTCAGCGCTTGAAATCTCTGCCACACAGGCTTCTACGTTTTCATCCTTAATCATGAAGTTCAATGGAGCGATGTTGACCGGAATGACCACGTCGGTATAGTCTGGCAGGATGGCAGGCACCGTGTCGCACTCCGAGAAGCTCGCAGGCAATTCGGGATGCTGAGCAGTGCAAGCGCAAAGCATGCAGACACAACAAAGTATAATCAGGATCAGAAACATGAGATCAATAGGTCTTAAAATCGGTGTAGTTGTCAAAATACCAGCGATAAGTTGGCATATAAGAAGCACCCAATCCCTGCTGCGGATGAGTATTATCTTCTGCAAACACTTCCATTGCCTCCTGGACGAATTTTGGCAACGAAGCATCCTCTCCTATCAGCTCGCGATAATGCTTAAGTGCTGTGTCAAAACGCACTTTGTCTTTCAATATCATCGAGTAATGCAGAGCAAGCTGTTGCGCCTTTGGCGTCTGATACTGTGCACTGGCAAGGCGATTGAAGATAAATCCTTCAGGATAACCGTCATCATTTGACAACGTATTGTAGTTAATAAGGAACTCACGGACAGCCGCAATCTCCTCCTCAGAGACTTCGAGATCGCCATGGAAGAGCGTTGTCTGTAACAACTTTTTATACTTGATAGCCAGCTCCTTCTCCCCGTTGACCAAAGCACAGCGGTACATCAGTCGCAGCAGGAATGGTGACATTCCGTACTCGATACTATTCTCCATGCACCACATATAAGCATAGTTCGGCATTCCGAGCCAGTAGTAAAAATACATGCCAGCCGAGTGTGCTATATGGATAGGCAGGCCGGTCGCCATCTTAGGTCGCACCGCCCGGACATCGTAGGCAAAAGCATCTTCACCTAGACGTCCTAAATGTGCCAACGCCACATCCTTCATCATCACCATCTCACGGGTCGGACGAGTCTTATTTTCGCGAATAGCCTTTAGTATCGTACTCCACTCCGCCTGCTCCATCTGGCGGAGCAACGTCAGTTCCGTATGAAAGTTAGCATTGCGGTAATTGAGCATCGCACCGCCATAGAGTGCAGCAACGAGCAATGGCAGAGAGAAGATCCAGCCATAGTTGGCAACCACGCGGAAACGACGCAGATGAGCAATGATAGGCAATGCAATAATCGTACCTGCCATCACATGGAAACACACCTCCATCAGCGTACTCTGCGCCTCAGGGATCGCAACGTGATGGAATCCATAGAGTAAGAGTGGTTCGCGCCAATGCAGGTCGGGAGAGTTCTGATAATAGAGTGCCACTACGGCCAAAGCAAAGCAACTGACACCAGTAGCCGACAACAGCCATTTTGGCCAATGGTGGAAGAAGCCCTGGCTGACCATCGGACCCATCAACAACATAGCCACCAAGCCGATCGTCGCATACCATCCTAACGCCATGAAGCCGAGGATGATCCACAGTGGCAGCATGATAATTCGACCCACTCCATTGAGCGCTGTATAGAGCCAGAGTGACAGAGAGACGCAAGTAAATCCGACGGTAGGACCCATCCAGTAACTCGGTGTCTTGAGGCAGAAAATCCAGTAGCCAAGCTGCGTCATGGAGGTGAGCAAAGCAAGGACTGGAATGAGCGTCAGACACTGCATCGAGCGCTTCAGATGGAAGGCCTGCACCAGCGCGATGATGCTGATTGTCCACATCAGCACCTGCACCGTGGCACCCAGCCAAGGATAGTAGAAGAGCTGCGTCAGCCATCCTCCCACCCATTCGCGCCATCCTCCCGGATGAGAGATACAATCCTTGAAGAAGGTCTCTGTGCCGAGGAATGGATTGAAGTCCTGCGCTGCATACAGCAATTCACCCTGGCCGAAGACAAGGGTGATCCATGCATAAATGAGTATTCCTGCAATGAGCAGCAGGTTGAAATATTTCGTCTTTTCCTGCATCTGGCAACGTCTTATTACGGTGCAAAGATAATATAAATAGGTGATATTTCCAAATCAATACACATTATTTTATTATAGCGATGTTGATTTTGTCCGAAAGATTTGGAATTGCTCACAAAAAGTCTTACCTTTGCCAACTGAACAAACGATAATTCCCAATGAAAGCTACCTCTATCCTATACGCAAGTGCTACTCTCCTATTGGCTTCTGCCTGCACAAAACCCACTTCTGATGCAGCTCGATGGGCCTACGAAGAGGGAGTCTCTTATGAACTTGCTCAGCTCCGTCACCGCACCATCAGTGACGTGCGCTACGACCTGACATTCCATATCCCTGCCGAGAAAGACAGCGCCATCCTTGGCGAAGAGATTCTGCGCTTCCGGCTCGACAGTCTTTATGACATTCCACTCGACTTCATGGATGGTCACCTCGTGCTTCCTGCCGACACGCTGCATCTCGGCGAGAATGAGATTCACCTGACTTTCACTGCCGGCAATCAGTCGCTCAATCGTCGCGACGACTACCTATATACGCTTTTCGTACCTGCCCGTGCTCATACAGTCTTCCCATGCATCGATCAGCCGAACATGAAAGGCCGATTCACGCTTACGCTCGACGTTCCTGCTGACTGGAAGGCTGTGAGCAATACATACGCCCAGCAAGAGATTTATCTCGCTGAAGATGGCATCGTAGAGGCGCTGGATGAGGCTTCACACAAAGAGATACATTTCGCTGAGACAGAGCCACTCAGCACCTATCTCTTCGCTTTTGCGACAGGACACTTCGAGCATCAGACATACACCGATGAAAAGAACGGCAGAACCATCGGAGCTTACTACCGTGAGACCGATGAGAAGCGTCTGGCTCAGCTGCCTGACATCTTCAAGGAAGTATGTTTTGCGCTCGACTGGCTCGAAGATTATACCTCCATCAAATACCCATTTGCCAAGTACGATCTGGTCATCCTCCCAGGCTTCCAGTTCGGTGGTATGGAGCATACAGGAGCTACCTTCTACAACGATAATACGCTCTTCCTGTCTGCACATCCGACGCTCAATGAGATCCTTTCCCGATCGCAGCTCATCACCCATGAGACGGCACACATGTGGTTCGGAGACCTCGTGACGATGGATTGGTTCAACGACGTCTGGACGAAAGAAGTCTTTGCCAACTACTTCGCAGCCGCTATCACCGAGCCAATGTACCCTACCGTCGATCACAACCTCAACTGGCTCTCCACCTTCCAGACATCCGCCTTGTCAGAAGATCGCACCGATGGACGAACAGCCATCCAGCAGCCACTTGACAACCTCTACAACGCTGGTCTCATCTATAATAATATTATCTATAACAAAGCACCGGTCGTGATGCGTAAGATGGTGGAAATCATGGGCAAGGACAACTTCCAGCGAGGCATCCAGAAGTACCTCAAGAAGTATTCCTACGCTAATGCCACCTGGGATGACCTGATCGAAATCCTTGACGCAGAGACCTCTGCCGACCTTGCCGCCTTCAGCGAAGCGTGGGTCAAGCAGAAGGGAATGCCAGTCATTACTTATAATAATGAGGGAGCTTACGAGCAGACAGACATCATCGACGGAACGCCAACCGACAAATGGCAACAGCAATGGAAAGACAGCATCACACCCGACGGACAGATCCTGCCGAACGTCGATGGCCGTGGGTATGGCTTATTCTCCTTTGCTGATGACAAGCAGCTCAAAGGCCTGCTCAACAGCTGGCAGTCAACAGTAGGAGTGACTCGCCAGAGCCTGCTTATGACGCTCAATGAGAACTACTTAGCCGGCAAACTCTCGCATTTCGAATGGTTCAATACGCTATTCGAGGGTCTCAAGAACGAAGACGATGTCCAGACAGCCAGCACGCTCACCAGCTATATGAGCGAACCTTTACTACAGCTTTACTATGCCGCGGATGCTAAGCTTGCTGACATCGAATCACAGCTACTCAATCTGGCAAATAATCATCCTCGGAATGCAGTCAGGACGCAGCTCTGGCGACTCCTCGCCTCTCGTGCCACCAGTGAGAAGGTCATTGATGCAATCTATGAAGAATGGAATGCAGCCAAAAATCCTTTGCTGAGTGTCAATGACTGGATGACAATGGCTTATGAGCTCTCCGTCCGTCGTCCGGTCATGGCTGAACGGATCCTGCAGCGCCAACGCGAACGCCTCGATAATCCTGATCGTCAGCGTCAGTTCGATTTTATTAGCAAGGCCGTGGTTGCTGATGATTCTCAGCGAGATAAGTTCTTCGATCAGCTGATCTCAGATAGCGAAACACGTCGCACGGAGCCTTGGGCACGCTCTGCTTTATACTACCTCAATCACCCATACCGTAAGCAATATGCCGTCAAGTATGTCTATCCAGCTTTGTGCGTATTACCTGACATTCAGCGCACTGGAGACATCTTCTTCCCTGCCAACTGGTGTGCCAGCCTCCTGTCTGGCCATCGCTCAGCAGAAGCGAATGCAGAGGTACAGCGTTATCTCGATAATCATCCTAACTTACCGCCTTTGCTCAAGAACAAGATCTTGCGCTCATGGCGTAAATAAGGTTTCATGATGCTGGCATCCTTATCACGGTATCGTGGAAGGGATGCCAGTTTCTTCGCATATCTTCCACGGTACCGTGATAACGATGCCATGATCCTCGCATATCTTCCACGGTACCGTGATAACGATGCCAGCGTCAGTTTGGCAAAGAAATGAGTTTTTGCAGACTTTTCTTTGACAAATTGACTATTTTTGATATTTGGCACAAGATTTGCTATAGATTGAGCGACTGCACACCCTCGTAGAGATGGCAGTCATATTATACATCGTTTATTATACATTATTAATTTATACTATGGCTACAGGTAAAATTAACGTGACTTCGGAAAACATCTTCCCAGTCATCAAGAAGTTCCTTTACAGTGATCACGAGATCTTCCTTCGTGAGTTGGTAAGTAACGCTGTCGATGCTACACAGAAGCTCAAGACGCTGGCTCGTGCTGGCGAATTCAATGGCAGTGTTGAGGACCTTAAGGTCAACGTCAAGATCGATGCAGAGGCAGGTACACTCACCGTCAGCGACTCAGGTATCGGTATGACCGAGGAGGAGATCGATAAGTATATCAATCAGATTGCATTCTCAGGCGCTACCGAGTTCCTCGACAAGTATAAGAAGGACGGTGCATCGATCATCGGTCACTTCGGTCTTGGCTTCTACTCAGCATTCATGGTTTCGAAGAAGGTCGAGATCGTCTCTAAGTCTTATAAGGACGCTCCTGCTACCCGTTGGAGCTGCGAGGGTGACCCTAACTTTACCATGGAGGAGTGCGACAAGGCTGAGCGTGGTACTGACATTATCCTCTATCTCGACGACGAGAATAAGGCTGATATGACCAACAAGTCGAAGATCGAGGGTCTCCTCAAAAAGTACTGCAAGTACCTCCCAGTTCCTGTTGTCTTCGGCAAGAAGACCGAGTGGAAGGATGGTAAGGAGCAGGATACCGAGGAGGACAATCAGATCAATGAGACCACTCCTCTCTGGGTCAAGGCACCAGCCGATCTGAAGGACGAAGACTATCTGAAGTTCTATCATGACCTCTACCCTATGGCTCCAGATCCTTTGTTCTGGATTCACCTCAACGTTGACTTCCCATTCCACCTCACCGGTGTACTCTACTTCCCTAAGATTGAGAACAATGAGTTCCATCGTGACCGCATCCAGCTCTTCTGCAATCAGGTATTCGTCACCGATCAGGTCGAGGGCGTTGTGCCAGAGTTCATGATGTTGCTCCACGGTGTCATCGACTCACCAGATATCCCATTGAACGTCTCTCGTTCTTATCTCCAGAGCGATGCTAATGTCAAGAAGATCTCAGGTTATATCACCCGCAAGGTCGGTGACCGTCTGCAGGAGATCTTCAACGCTGACCGTAAGCAGTTTGAGGAGAAGTGGGATGATCTCAAGATCTTCATCCAGTATGGTATGCTTTCTGATGAGAAGTTCTATGACAAGGTAGCAAATATCGCTCTCGTCAAGAACGTCGATGATCATTACTACACCCTTGAGGAATATAAGAAGCTCGTAGAAGGTAACCAGACAGATAAGGATGGCCAGCTCATCTACCTTTATTCTAATGATAAGGTGGCTCAGTACTCATACATCGAGGCAGCTAAGGCCAAGGGTTATGACGTGCTCGTGGCTGACGGTCAGCTCGATACGCCATTCATGAACCAGCAGGAGCAGAAGCAGAGCAACGTAGAGGGCAGCAAGGGCGTGCACTACAACCGCATCGACGCAGATACATTGAACAATCTCATCAAGAAGGCTGATGCTAAGAAGGTAGAGCTCACCGATGCACAGCGTCGTGAGGACAATACACTCTTCTCTTCACAGATCCCTGACGCTTACGCTGCTGACGGCAAGAAGGTGGAGTGGAGCGTCGACTTCCAGGCCATGGATGAGACCGACAAGCCAGTGATGATCGCTCAGAACGAGTGGATGCGCCGTATGAAGGAGATGAGCAAGATGCAGGGCGGTGGCATGAACTTCTACGGCCAGATGCCTGAGCAGTACAACCTCATCGTCAACACTGAGCACCCAGTCATCAAGAACATCCTCTCAGCAGCCAATGACAAGCTCGCTATCGTCAACGCTGAGATCATCAAGGACATCGACGACAAGCAGGCTCAGGTCAAGCCTCTTGAGGACGAGAAGTACAAGGCTAAGGCTGGTGAGTTCCCACACGATAAGGACGAGCTGCTCGACAGCCTCCGCAAGGACGTAGAGAACCTCAAGAAGCAGGAGACCGACAACGTCACCACTTATGCTAAGACCGACAAGACCCTCCGTCAGCTCATCGACCTCGCATTGCTCGAAGGTGGTATGCTCAAGGGCGAAGCGCTCGCTGCATTCATCAAGCGCTCGCAGGAAATGCTCGGATAAGCGAAATAACTTCTATAATACTAAATTGTATAAAGTAGATAAAAAAGAATATAAAAGAGAAAGAGTCTTGCCATCCGGTAGGGCTCTTTTTTCGTTCAAATTGTGAATCGTTTTGAGTTACTATCGGTTTTTTCAATTAAAATTTGGCGAAAAGAATATTTTTGAATATATTTGCACCATAAAATATCCTTTATTTCACATGAATAAGACTATCTTCTCTTTTACTCTTGCAGCTCTCTCTTTGGTTTCCTGCACTGGCAAACAAGCACAAGAACAGACCGCAGAACCACAAGGAGCCTATTATACAGGTGTATATCACAATTATTTCTCTGAAGTCCTCGGTGTAAGTCAGGAAGAAGTTGATGCTCGTATGCAGCAGCTCTGGGATCATTTCTTCACCCCTGGCGATTTCTCGGTCTTTGCGGCTGACGGACAGTCTTCCGTCTATTATGAGGTCAACGACTCGATGGCTTATATCTATGATGTCGGCAGCGATGACGTCCGTACCGAGGGTATGTCATACGGCATGATGATTGCCTTGCACATGAACAAGCCTGAGCAGTTTGATAAGCTTTGGCGTTGGGCAAAGACTTATATGCAGTATGATGAGAACTCTCCTTGGGACGGCTATTTCTGCTGGCAGTGTCATGCCGATGGCGAGAAGTTCGGTAATTCTAATGCCTCAGATGGTGAGATCTATTTCGCTACCTCGCTTTTCCTTGCTGCCAATCGTTGGAACAATCCTCAGTACGCCGCTGACGCTCAGGAGATCCTTGACAAGTGTATGACCAAAGATTGTGAGCACGGTGTCTGGAATCTCTACGACGAGGCTACACGCGTTGTCACCTTCGTTCCTACCGACGATGCTCATCTCTATACCGATCCTTCTTACCAGCTTCCTGCCTTTGTGCAGCTCTGGAGCCAGTGGGACGCGTCTCGCAGTCAGTTCTGGAGCGAAGCTGCCGATGCTGCACGTGAACAGTTGCGTATCTCACAGCATCCGGTCACCGGTCTTTATCCTGACTACAGCACCTATCAGGGCGAGCCTTTCCGTGGTCCTTTCTGCGGTTATGACTCACGTCGTTTTCAGTACGATGCCATCCGCTGTGCCATGAACGTCGGCATGGATTATTATCTCTTCGGCAACGATGCTGCAGCTCAGACAGAAGCGATGACCAAGCTCCTCTCCTTCTTCAAGAACGACAACTTCACCTACGGTCAGTTTGAACTTGACGGCACTGAGCCTACAGGCAATTATACAGAAGGTATGGCAGGTGCCAATGCAGTCGGAGCCATCGCTCTTCAGGACAAGGAACTTCAGAAGCTCTATATCGAAAAGCTCTGGAACGTAACGCCTCCTACCGGGCAGTGGCGCTACTATACAGGTATGGTTTATATGCTCTCTATGCTGCATGTATCTGGTTATTTTCAGATATATTAATGTACAGAAGACATTTTTTAGGCAAAAAGTTTGGAGATATCGTCAAATTTCACTATCTTTGCGCCCGATTTTATATGATCCGACGGGGATTCGCCCCCCTTATCATATAAAATTATGATGGTCTGATAGCTCAGCTGGATAGAGCAACTGCCTTCTAAGCAGTCGGTCCGGGGTTCGAATCCCCGTCGGATCACTCGGTAGTAAATGATAAAAAACATAAAATATCATTATACTACACAACTCCATATAAATCAACCGCTAAAGGTTGTATATGCTATAAACTGCAAAAACTAGGAGTACCTAGTTTTTGCAGTTTTTTCGTATTTTTGTGTTCGATTTTGTGCTGATAAATGTTTCTTCTTTGATGAAACTACGCGCTTATCGAGAAATTGTTACAGAATATCACTTGATCGAAAACAGATTCAAAGACATTCCAGAATTTGTTAACGAACAGATCAAAATACAAGATTACCTACGGAACAAGGGCGACTAATTACAGACAATTCGCCAATTACCCGATCGAAATTGGCGAATTTTCATGTTTCTCTATTAAATAAAGGGCAAATCGTAATTACTTATCTGACCTTCTGTTTCCCCATTGATATGCAATGCCAAGGCCGATGAGCGTTTGACTGCGCTTGATTACACCATCATGATAATTATTCCATACGGATGATTGTTGCCAACGCCATTCTGCGGTAACCTGTAGTGAACCATGTTTCAGAGCGATATCAATGCCAGGAGCGATTGCGGCCGTAGGACCTAATTTGTCGATGACATCGCCATCCCATCCTTTAAGACGATAAGTAGAATCCCATTTTGAACTCCAAACATATCCCAGTTCGCCAGATAAGAGGAAAGACACCTTGCGCTGCGAATTAGGCAGCCACTTAATATCGGTGAAAACCTCATAAGCCTCCACCATCTCTTTTTCAGCTCCAACATATTCCGATTCTGCCAATCCAAAAGCTCCTTCACCCAACCCCAGACCTGCACGGAAATTGGGCGAGACCTTGAAATCTGCCATAAACTTGAAGCCAGAGTTTGCTCCAGGATCGGTGAAACATGGGGCGACGTCAAACTTCACGCCAGGGAAAAACACTTGGGCACAAACGACTTGTGCATGAATTAACACAATGATAAAGGTTAAGATAATTCGTATACTACTTTTCATAGGATAATATTATAATTGCTTTTTATGTTACCCCTCGATACCGTTTGTTGAAGTATCAAAGTCCTCCGATAAATGCTTGCTCATCTATCAACAAAGGCAATTTCTCAATCGAAGTTTTCGCCACCGCCATTAGTTGTCCAGATTTAATGTCCCCAACATCAAACTTACGATAATCAGCAGTTACTTTTCGCAGGGCATAACCACCTTCGGTATAATACGAAGCCTCAATGTGGTGTATGCTCTTTATTGGGTTCACTTGGCCCCATGCTAATGCTGTACAAAAAAATATAGCCAAGGCCATGAGAAGCTTTGGCAATTTCGAATTGAGATGAATAGCTACATTGCAGTTTGAAGCTTCTACTACCTGCTTGCGCACCTGTCTGAGGGAGGCGCATACTATTTTGCCGTAGTTCATCGTTTTCTAAGGATGTTAACTGAGAACCAATTTATATTGTTGTTTAAGGACAAATACATTCATCCCTTTATTTTTAAACGAATAATTGACCATTTTATTATAAAATCTTCTCATAATATTCTCTAAAGAATATCTCTGATAATGATAATTGCCAAAGTATTTGGTCATTCAAAGAAAAATTCTTATCTTTGCACCACATAATACAACCAATGAACAATGGACAAAAGCATAGATCAGATCATGATGGCGGGCAGCAATCTGCCGGTCAGTCTTTGGGTGAACTCGCTTTACGTAGACGACAGGGCGATAGCGATCGAAGCAGTATACGAATGTTTACGTCAGAACTTCCCCATCAATCGTCTGGAGCTCGGTCGTATGGTACGACTGCTGAAGAGGAAGCAGAGAGCCAACGACTGATAGCAATAGCCAGACAGCATTCGCTATACATTGACCCTAATGATACTAGTAGATATGGAACACTCCTCTCCACTCCCACAGGAGAAAGCAAAGTCTATATCAATGAGGAAATAGGTGTTGTTTTCAAGGTTCATGATCCTTTTGCGAAACGTGTATTGAAGGATATGCACGCAGAAGACGCAATCTGGGAACACATCGTTCATAACATTTTATTCCCTAATAGCCGTTATACATTCGTAGGCATTACAGAGCAGAAAGGTGATGTGCGAATTGTCCTTAGCCAAAGCTTCTGCAATGCTATGGAGTTTCCTACCGACCAAGAGATCTCCTCTCACCTCCAATCCATGGGCTTACTTCCCGAAGATCATTATTACTTCGGCAACGAATATCTATCGATCACCGATGTCAGCTCGGATAGCGATAATGTGCTGAAGGATGAACGCGGCGAGTTGTTCTTCATCGACCCCATCATCAAACTCAAGAAACCAGCGCCACAAGTTATCGACTGGCTATTGAGCAAGGATTGTCCGATGTGGCATCACACGGATGACAATAAACTAGGCAAACACTCTTCCGCACTTTCCCTTCTTTCCATAGTCAAGAAATGGTTCACAAAGCTACCTGGAAAATAGCACAAATGGAGTGTTATTTTGCAAACACCAAATAACACCACATAAAAATGTGTTCGATTTTGTGAACCAAAATGATGGTTTTCTCCAAGAAAGCGTGTAACGCACTGATTTTCAAGCGTGGATTTTCATTAAAAAATATCCCCGTCGAATCACAGAAAGCTATCAATGAAAATTGGTAGCTTTTTTTGTTGCAATCCAAAACATAATATAATGAAAAAGACATTTCTTCTTCTCTTTTCTATCCTCTCTTTGAGCACCATCGCTCAAAACAGAGAGAAAGATCCTGAGTCATGTACCAGCATCATGGTCGGCAAGAAAGCCAGCACTGACGGTTCCGTAATCACCAGTCATACCTGCGACAGCTGGTATCGTACCTGGGTCACCATGACTCCGGCTGAGGATTATGAGCGTGACACCGTCATGAACATCTACGACGGACGTATGCACACTGAGTTTGCTACCGATCAGACAGGTATGACCGTCAAAGGTCAGATCCCTCAGGTGAAGCACACTTATAAGTATCTCGACACGGCTTATCCATGTATGAACGAAAAGCAGTTGGCTATGGGTGAGACAACGATCTCTGGCCGTCGTGAACTCGTCAATAAGAATGGCATGTTCATGATCGAAGAACTTCAGCGAGTGGCTATGCAGCGTTGTACCACCGCTCGTGAGGCCATCAAGCTCATGGGAGATCTTGTCAAGAAATACGGTTATGGCGATAGCGGAGAATGTCTTACCATCGCTGATACCAAGGAGGTATGGCACTTCGAGATCTTCGGCGAAGGTCCTGACAACCTCGGTGGCGTATGGGCAGCTGTACGTATCCCTGATGATCAGATCGGAGTTTCAGCAAATATTCCACGTATCAGCACGTTGAACCTTAAGGACAAGGATCACTACATGGCTTCTGACAATGTCTTCGACGTAGCCAAGAAGCTCGGTTACTGGGATGGCAAAGAGACCTTCAAGTTCTGGAAGGCTTACGGTGGTGGCAAGAAGGCTTACGCCGTCCGTGAGCTCTTCATCCTCCAGACCCTCGCTCCTTCCCTCGGTTTGACCGATGAGCTTGAGGAACTCCCTGTTACCGTCAAGCCAGAGCAGAAAGTCTCTGCTGCCAAGGTCATGGAGTTGCTCCGCTCCTACTACGAAGGTACCGAACTTGATATCACCCGCAATCTCTATGTAGAGGTCAAGGATCGTCGCACTGGCGAAGTCCTCGACACCATCAAGAGCCCTAAGGCCAATCCTTGGATGCGTCCTGAGGAGATTGCTATGATGAGCCCTATCGGCTTCGAGCCATTGGTTAAGAGCGTACGTAACATTGCCGTGCCGCAGTGTGCTTATTCTACTGTCATCCAGTGCCGAGACTGGTTGCCAGATGCAGTAGGTGGCCTCGTATGGTTCTGTATCGATAATCCTGGCCAGAGCCCTCGCATCCCTATCTTCTGTGGTGCTACAGATGTTCCTGAGTCATTCAAAATCTGTGGCAACCATCGTTATCGTGAGGATGCTGCCTGCTGGCGCTATCGTCGCACTAACAAGCTCGCTGCCCTCCGTTGGGGTGAGAATCGCAAGGTGCTTGAGAAGTATCGCGATCACTTCGAGGCAAAGGCATTCAATGAGATTCCTGGCATCGAGACACGTTATCAGGAGCTCGTCAAGAGCGAAGGTGAGGCTGTGGCTGCTGAGATGCTCACTGATTATGCTGCAGACTTTGCAGGTGCTACCTTCCTGCGTTGGGATGAGATGTATCTGCGATTCTGGAATGAGAATCATTTTGGATTATGATTTATTCGAGTTTCGCAAGTTTACTGACTTACTCACTCTCGGTAGTAAAAGAGGAGTAAAAGAGGAGTAAAAAGGTAGTAAAAGGGACAATACCAATTATTTTACGAACTTTTCTACAAAACTCGTACAAACATCACATTCGTCCTTTTTACTCCCTTTTTACTACCCTTTTACTCCTCTTTTACTACCCTTTTAATTCCCTTTAGATAAATGAATCTCATTCAGCTATTCCGCAAGCTCTGGCCCTTCGTCAAGCCCTACAAGTGGCTCGTGCTAGCTACTTTGGTATTGACACTCATCGGATCAAGTATCGCGCAGGTCAATGCGCTGGTACTTGATCGTACCGTTGATGCTATCAATGATCTGATTTCTAATCCGGGATTTGAGTGGAGCAAGGCTACACGTATCATCACTATTATCACGATCATCCTTTTGTCAAAAGAAGCGCTGTCTGTTGTAATCAACTACGCGCAGAATTACTATGGTGAGCGTATGCGTGTGCAGGTCAGCAAAGACCTCGCACAGATCGCTGTGGAGCGAATCCTCTCCTACCGCATGGCGTTCTTCTCACGTAGCGGTAATGAGGCTGGACGCCTGCAGACGCGAATTGACCAAGGAGTAAGCTCGCTCTCTACGACGGTTCAGAACACATTTATCGATCTGTTGCCACTCTTTACCTCGGCAATCCTTGCGTTGATCTTGATGTTTGCCGCCAACGTTTATGTAGGTCTCACTGCACTCTTCATCGTACCTATTTATATATGGATCACGGTACGTCAGGGCAAGCGCCTGCATGGCTGGCGTCAGCAGATGCGTCAGTATCGTGAACAGAAGTCGCATGGCATCGTCGGCATTATTGAGTCGATCAATGTCATTAAGTCGTTCAATCGTGAGAAGATTGAGTCGGATAAGCAGTGGAATATCCAGTCGAACCTCACTGACAACTTGCTCAATACACGCAAGCTGATGCTCTATTACGATGGCTGGAAACGATTCATACAGCAGATCGGAACCGTACTTATCATCATTCTTACGGCGTATCTCGTACTTATTGACTATCCTGGCATGACCATCGGTAAGATCATGTACCACGTCATGCTCTTCAGCAACGTCACCGCTCCGATTACTCAGTTGCAACGTATTTTCGACACGCTCAATGACGCTTTGATCTACGCGGAAGGTTATTTCAGTGTAATTGAGGCAGACAATGAGATTGAGGCAAGTGGCAAATATCGTCCTGAGAAGATCGAGGGAAGATTCCAGATTGAGCATGTCGATTTCTCTTATCCTAATGGCACCAAGGCGCTGCACGACATCAATATGAAGATCGAGCCTAATCAGGTGACAGCCTTTGTCGGCCTCTCTGGAGCCGGTAAATCGACGATTGTCAATCTATTGGATAAATTCTACACACCGCAGACAGGACGCATACTGCTCGATGGTGTGGACATTCAGGAGTATGATACGCAGTACCTTCGTGACAACATCGGTCTCGTCCTGCAGAAGAATCATATCTTCGACGGCACCATTGAGGAGAACATCCGTTACGGCCGCACCGATGCCACCGACGAAGAGGTGCGTGAGGCTGCGCGTAAGGCCTTCATCCTGGAGCAAGTAGAGAAGTTACCGAATGGATTCAAGTCACAAGCCACACAGCTCTCAGGTGGTCAGCAGCAGCGCATCGCCATCGCACGTATGTTCCTCAAGAATCCTCCGATCATCTTCCTCGATGAGCCAACCGCTTCGCTTGACGCCATTGCCACTGAGCAAATCAAGGCTTCGATCGATGCTATTAAGAAAGACCGCACCGTCATCATCATCTCGCACTCCATTTCGCAGATCATCGACTCAGACCTCGTTTATGCATTGCAGGATGGTCGAGTGCAGCAGAGTGGCGACCCAGACGGCCTTTATAAGAAAGGTGGTATCTATAAAGATATCGTTGATGCTTCGGCTCGCAGCTTGAACATTGACAAACTTGCCAATACAATCAAATAATCTTTTACTTATAAAAAATATATACCCACCCTCACTGCGACGATTATGAGGGTGGGTATATTTTATCTGTTAGAGAACCAATTAACTATTAGCCTTGATTGTATCAATAACCAGATTGTAGGAAGTAGTTACAGCTTTGAGGAGAGCTTCATCTGGAGAACTCTTACCGTCACGTAATTGTTCGGTAAGTGCAGATGCAGCCTGCTGAAGTTCGGTAAAACCGAGGTTAGCTGCTAAGCCCTTAAGCGTATGAGACGCACGGAAAGTAAGCGAAGGATCTCCCGCATTGTATCCTTCAATCAGTTGCTGATAGGTCGGATCATTGAGGAACTTAAGTAAAAACTTCTCGACTAGCCTATCGGTCATAAGTCGGCTCTTCGCCTCTGTGTAGCTGCCATGCAGCTGGGTATATACTTCTACGAGATTCATATTTAGTAAGTTTTATAGTTTTTCAAATTTAAATCGAATACCGATATATCCCATCGCTCCCTCTGTCGGACCCCAGATCTGTGTGGCATCGAAGCTCGTAGAGAACGGATCATCAGCAGAAAGTATCGGATTCTTCATTTTATAGCCAGTGAGATTCTCGCCACCGACGTAGATGCTGAAATAGCGGAAATCACGCGTGAGCTGAGCATTGAGCAGTCCGTAGGAAGGAGAACGTGTGCCATCGTACAAGGCGCTTGGACCAATGAGCTGGCCAGTGACGTCGAATTGCCAGAGTTCCAGCGGGGTCTTATAACTGAGGGTAAGAAGTCCTTTGTAGCGTGAGGTAAGAGGCTTCCAGCGCAACGTAGTTGTATAAGTCTCCGGATCCGGATCTTCATAAGAACAGCGGACATCATTGAAACGGAATGCTGCTGTAGCTGCTAATCCTTCAAAGAAAGGATAGGTAGCGTCTACCTGTATCGTGTGACTATAGCTCTTGCCAATGAGATTGTGGAAGAAAATCTGTTGATTCTTCTGATCTACATCAACCACCAGCTGATTCTTGAAATCAGTATAGTAATACTCTGCATTCAGTTCGAGCGACTTCTCTCCTACAGGAATGTCAAAGCTGGTGCTAAGGCCATAGTTCCATGCTTCTTCCTGTTCGAGAGCCACTATCATCGGCTCAATATAGTGTACGACATCATATCCTGTAGCCAGTAGGGAATTATTCTCTGCCAGCGCATGAGGCGTGCGATAACCTTTGCCAGCTGAAGCGCGGAGTGTGAAAATTTCGTTAGGTGAATATTTTATATGTACGCGAGGAGTGACAAAGTTACCGTAGCGTGAAGAATGGTCATAACGAAGACCTCCCATGAAGGTAAATAGCTCGTCTAACTTATATGTATACTGAGCATAGACACCTGTCGTTGTCTCTTTGTCTTTGCTATGCGATAATTCAAACACATAGGGATTCAGACAATAGTCTTCCTTATAGTAGTCATGATTGAGCGACGCACCTACGGCCAGATTATGTCGCTCCGTGAGGTCTGTCTCATACATCAGCTGTGCGTAGCCATTGCGCTGATTGACATCATAATAACGTTTGCCATACTTCTGTTTGCTGTCATGGATAGAACCATGCAGCATCAAGGCAATGGATGCATTGTGGTCAGGATCGAGGATGATGGCATTCTTCCATTGTCCTTCGTAGCGATGTGTATTAATGTCTATCGTATACTTCGGATAATAAGGATACTGATGCAAGATCTCTGAACCACTGGAATAATCTATCTGCTGCTTGTATCCATCAATCTGTCCGCTCTCACGCTTATCATATAAGACTCTGGCCGAGAGCTGGCTGATGAACTTAGGGCTGACGTATGCCCAGCGATGCATCACATTATACTGACGTTGCTTAGGCATATCCATGAAGAAGTCTTTGTTGCCATCATGCTCCATCTGACGGTCTTCATAATGCACCAGAACGCTGGTACTGAGCTCATCGGTCAGGTGCACGCTTGCATCTGCATTGGCTTCAAACTTCTGTTTGGTATCGTAATATAGATTACCACGGACACCATCGATGCCCTGTGGCTTCAGGAATTCAATATTGATCTGGCCCGTAGTACTCTCGTAGCCGTTTTTGACGCTCGACGCACCTTTACTGACCTGGATAGCCTGCATCCACGGACCTGGCACGTAGCCAAGGCTATAAGGAATCGAAGCACCACGCAAGTTAGGAATGTTCTCGGTGAGCATCTGGACGTAGGTGCCACTGAGACCGAGAAGCTTAATCTGACGTGCACCGGTAGCTGCATCACTATAGTTCACGTCGACCGAAGGATTGGTAGTGAACGACTCTCCCAGGTTACAACAGGCGGCACGTACGAGCTGCTGCACGCCGATGATCTCAGTGTTCGATGTCAGGTTCTTTGCCTTCAGGCGTGCACCGTTCTGGGCACTGACCTCGACTTGCTGCAACTGCAGAGTGTCGTTCTCAAAATCTGTATATTTGTCTTTTCCGTTTGGGTTATAGATGATCTGAGCTGACAGACCTTGCGTAAACAAAGACAATGCCAACACGTTCAGAAAATAGTTTGTACGCGATTGAAAGAAATGATTCATTTAATTTCTTCAAATTCTATTTCTTTGATTCCGTTATCTTCATTCTCTTGTTCAACGGAATTGTTTTTTAATACTACATCCTTCCCTGCCTTATATTTCAGCAGTTCCAATTCCATCTTGGTCATTGCCCAAGTTACAATCGCAATGTCATCGACAAAACCGAACGGAATAAGGTCTGGAAGGATGTCTAATGGTGAAATTACATAAAGTATAGCGGCCAAAGCTAATGTAAGTGAAGGTGCGCTATAAGCTTTATATTTACCGTTTATGATGTCTGTGATATATTCGTAAAGCAGCCTAAGCTGCTCCCGGATCTTCTTCAGACCGCCTTTTTTTATATAGCGAGTCAGAATAGAGAGTACCGAGAGCACCTTAGACTTATCGGCAAGCATGGAGTTCGACTTATCGAGCCACTTGCCTTTCTTGAATTTATCAACAAACGTCATTAGCAACAACACATCATGCAGAAGCCAAGACGATAGCCGATGTAAGCAGCAATACCAGCAAGGACACAGAGGCCGATGATCCAGTAAAGAACCTTCTTACCGGTAGAGGTCTTCTCTGCGAATGGATCCTTAGCATTGATCTTAACGCCCTTTGGCAACTTAGCAGCCTCAGTAAGAGTTGCACCGAATGGGATGTTAATCTTTGCACCAGCATTGACAGCCCAGCCATTGGCATTGAGCACAGGAGCAAGGTTACGCTGACGGAGCTTGCGATAAGCGATGAACATCGAAGGACCTGAGATCAGGAGCATGATGCCGAGGATGATGGCAATAATGATAAGTGCGCTCTTCCACAATGGCTGGTTAGCGAGCATGCCGACAAAGCCTCCGCAGATAGATGCAAGTGCAGAACCAATCAAGCCTACTGCCATGCCTACAGCTGCAAAGATACCAGCATACTTAGCAATGTCGAATGAAGTTGCCTTAGCACCTGCCTCCTTAGCGGTTGCTGCATCAGCAGTAGTAACAGCTTCGGTCTTCTCATTGACACCAGCGGTGATGCTATCGTTAACAGCAGAATCCTTGCTTGCAGCGAACTTGTCGATCTGATCGCTGATCATCTTGCCCATCTTCTTATAAGGAGTCCACATAGCCTGCTTGACAGAGATTGGGTTCTCCTGGATGTTTACGATCTTAGCATCATAGTCGACGCCATCACGGTCATAGAACAGACAGTTCTTGCCGACGTAGAGATCATCAACATCACCGACGGTAACTGCACCAACCACTTTGGCAGACTTGCCTGTATGCTTGCTGACACAGTCGCAGGTAAGCAGATAGAGGTAGCTCTTGGTTGCCTGAGCCGCCATAGCACCAGCGTCAGCCACCTTGATACAGAGATCGAGCGCACGCTGATCTACGATGAGTGTACCAGCCTGGAAGATAGCCTTCTTCTTGGTATCGTAGAGATCCTGAAGTGCTACATAATTACGGAGGAGGGTATAGAAGTCACGGGTCAGGTGCAGGAGCTTATCGACCATCTGGGTAGCAGCAGCCTCTTCGTCGAGGATAATGTCTGCTTCTGTGATGCTGATGCTCTTCTGATAGTCAGCAAATGCCTGGAGCTTAGCACCGATCTCTGCCCATGCAGTCTCTGTGAGCTCGGTAGCCTTCTCATCGAGAGCACCCTTGATAGTAGCAAACTGAGCTGCCCATGCTGGATTGATAGGTGCAGAGAGAGGGAGATTGAGCTGGCCAGCCACGATGCGGGTCAATGGATAGGTAGCAATCTCATCCATCTTACCTGTAAGGTTCTCCTTAGAAATAGCCTCGATGCTGCTGACCTGAACGTCAAGAGCAGCAACGCTCTCGGCAGAGAACTCTGTGAGCTTAGCACGCATGAAGTAATCTTTCACCTTTTCGTCGAGAGCCTTGTAAGCAGCGTCGATATCAGCGGTCTTATCGCCGTATGGAGCAGCCACCTCGGCAGCAGCCTTAGCAGCGGCAAGCGCAGCCTCGAACTTAGTCTTGCGATAGCTGTCAAGCGAAGATGAGCTGTCGGCCAAAGCGATCTCGTCAGCCTCGGCCTTACCAAGCTGTGTAAGGATAGCTTGTGCAGCCTCCTGCAGTTTCTTGCCTTCTTCGTCAGCTGAATTAAACATGCTAAGCTTCAACGAATCCTTACCTTCGATCACAGGAGACAGGTCGGTAAGTACTCTGCTGAGCCACTGTGATACCGCCATCACTTCATCTACATGGATGGCGCCATCGTTATTTGTGTCAATGTACTTGAGAGACTGTTCGTCAATCTCGAGACCCTGTGTAGGGCAAGAAAGGACGGTCCAGACTTTCTTGTCAAGTTCTGCCAGATGCTTGATATCTTCGGCAGAAGTGATGTTTACGCGGGTGTTTCCACCAATACGACTGTAACTGAATTTGTAATCGCTCATATCAAAAATGTATAATGTAAAATGTAAAATTCAAAATTAGTTGTACTCCTTGTGAATATGCTGCTCACGATGCTCCAATACGATATGTGCATCCGGATACTTTGCTGCTAAATGCTCTGCGAGATGCTGTGCTCCATAGACACTGCGATGCTGGCCACCTGTGCAGCCGAAGCTGACCATGAGTGAGGTAAAGCCACGGTTCAAGTAGGTCTCGACAGCAGGGTCAACAAGATTGTAGACATTCTGGACAAAAGCAGGCATCTCAGGATTACTCTCCAGGAAGTCTATGACGGGCTGGTCAAGTCCAGTCATTTCTTTATATTCTGCGTATCGCCCAGGGTTGTGAGGAGCACGACAGTCAAAGACGAAGCCACCACCATTGCCAGAATAATCGTTTGGAATACCTTTCTTAAAACTAAACGAAGTGACACGTACGGTGAGACGGCCTTCTGTCGGCGGCGCCTGGAACATCTCCATCTTAGCAACTTCGCCGAGGAGTTCGCAGAGATATGGACAGTCCTCTTCGATCTCGAATTTATCGATAGCTGGCTCTGTGTCCTCCATATAGCCATCGTCGCTGATCGTACAGCCAGCCGAGTCATCCGGACCCCAGTTGCCATCGATGAAACCTTCGCCGAAGAGTTCTACGAGCTTGGCATTCTGACCTGCACGCAGCGAACAGTTCTTGAAGGCTGGCTCGCTGTCTTTCTGTGAGATTCGTACCAACGCCTCTAGCGCCTGACGGATCGGGGTCTGGAACATGGTCTTCTTCTCATACAATCCTCTGTAGCCGTATGTTCCCAACGTCTGCAACAGACGGAAGAAGACGAAGACACGAAGGCGATGGCGGAAGACGCGGGTACTCAATGGCAGGAACTCCTGCAGCGCGTCAACGTATTCGGTGAGCAGCAGATCGCGCAGCTCTGGTGCATAGTTGGCACGTGTCTGCCAAAGGAATGATGCAACATCATAATAGATCGGACCCTCATAGCCTCCCTGGAAGTCAATGAACGCAGGCTTGCCTTCATCGATCATGACATTACGGCTCTGGAAATCGCGGTAGAGGAATCCCCACTTCTCGTCCTCATTGGTACAGTCGAGCAAGGCGGTGGTGAGCTTCTCGAAGTCTGCTTCGAGCTTCAGTTCATCCATCGGATAGCCGGTGAGCTTGAGGAAACAGTACTTGAAATAGTTGAGGTCCCAACGGATTGTGGTGCCACAGAAACGAGGCTCTCGGAAACCGTCGGTCTTGAAGTCAAAGTTCTCTGCTGTCTTGAACTGAATGCCCGGCAGCTGGCGCATCACCATTTTGAGAAGGCTCTCGCTCTCATCCTTGCACTCAGGCTTGCTGATGATATCGTAGAGAGAGGTCGATCCGAGATCCTGTTGCAGATAGCGCATCTCATCATCTGAAGCAATGAAGACACGAGGAACGGAGAGTCCCTGATCGTACATGTGACGGGCTAAGGCAAGGAAAGCGTGGTTCTCTTTGGCATTCTCTCCTATCACACCGATGACCGAACCTGCATCAGGTTCCAGGCCATGCCAGAGTCGGAAATAGCGGCGGTTGCTGGCTGCTCCTCCAAGTAGTTTGACGCGTGCCGGCTCCTGTCCGAAGAATTCTTTGTATAATTGAGTAAGAAGCTGCATATTTCTAATTATAAATAATGTGGGCAAAGATAACTCTATTTTCTTTGAAAACCAAAAAAAGAATAGAAAAATTTTGCATTCAGATAAAAAATGACTATCTTTGCACCCGATTTAGAATAAGTAAGATGCAAAACCCCGACGTACAGAACGTAATGAACAGCCTTGGCATCTTCGGAAGAAGTCCTCTTCTGATGCAGGCTCTGAACGCTGCCATACAGGCCGCGCCTTTCGACGTGAGCGTACTCGTGACAGGTGAGAATGGTGTCGGTAAAGAGGTTTTCCATCGCATTCTGCACAATTATTCTCCACGCAAACATGGCAAATGCATCGCCGTCAACTGTGGTGGACTTCCAGAAGGAACGATCGACTCAGAGCTCTTCGGACACATCAAAGGAGCCTTCACCGGAGCTACATCTGATCGAAAAGGTTACTTCGAAGAGGCTGACGGTGGCACGATCTTCCTCGATGAGATCGGAGAGCTCCCTGCCATCACACAGGCTCGTCTGCTGCGTGTGCTTGAGACTGGCGAATACTACCGCGTAGGCAGTAGTGAGGTGCGCAGGACCAATGTCCGTGTCGTGGCTGCTACCAACGTGGATCTGCGTCAGGCCATCCGTGAGCATAAGTTCCGCGAAGATCTTTTCTATCGTCTCTCGACCATCACAATCAATGTTCCGTCACTGCGCGATCGTCAGGAGGATATCTATCTACTCTTCCGCAAGTTCGCCAATGACATCTCTGGCAAGTATCGCATGCCGAAGATCGAGCTGACAGAGGATGCACAGCACATGCTCCTCGCCTACCGTTGGCCAGGCAATGTGCGACAGCTGCTGCATACAGTCGAGGAGATTTCCATCGTCGAACAGGAACGCGTCATCACGCCCCAGATCCTGCAGCGTCACCTGCCTCAGTTCGTGAGCGGTATCAGCGTGGGAGGTGCAGCAAGCGATGGCAGTTCGACTTTCGGTCCTGGCGAGAAGGAGATGCTTTATAAGGTCATCTTCGATATGCGTCAGCAACTGATAGAGGTTCGTGAAAAGCTCGGAATGAACACGTCATCTGGCATGTCTCATCCTACATATCATCTCATTGGGTCCGGATCGAGCGAACCTGAGCCGGGAAGCATCCATGTGGAGAAATCCTCACCTTCGCCAGTCGAACAGTTGGAAGACATCGAAGAGGCTCTTGAGGTAGAGACTTCTGCCTCGTCATCGGTAATCCGTACAATGGAAGAGATCGAGAAAGAAGCTATTCAGCAGGCCCTTGAGCGCAATAATGGAAATAAGCGCAAGGCTGCGGATGAATTACAGATTTCCGAACGAACCATTCATAGGAAGATTCAGGATTATGGACTCTGAATTAGTGAGGAGTTAGGAGTGAGGAGTGAGGAGTGAGGAATGAGGAGTGAGGAGTTAGGTCCTCGCAGCCGAGGGCTCTTTATGAGTGCAACTCCTATCAAAAATTATTTTTTTATGAGAAAGTTTTTTATTTTCGCCATCATATCATTGATCACCGCCATCGGAGTCACCTCTTGTGCCATCAGCTACAAGCTCAATGGCGCAAGTATCGACTATGAGACCACCAAGACCATCAGCTTTGAGTATATCCCTATCAAGGCTCCGATGGTGTATGCGCCTTTGGCTGTAACTTTCAATGATGAGTTGCAGGCGAAATATGCCAATCAGACCAAGCTCGAACAGGTCAAAGGCGATGGAGACTTGCAGCTCAGCGGTGCCATCACAGGCTATTCGCTGGCTCCTCAGGCCGTCAAGCAGGATGCATACGCTGCTGAGACTCGTCTGACTATCAAAGTCAAGATCAAGTTCGTCAACAAGAAGAATAAGGCAGATAACTTCGATAAGGAGTTCAGTGCTTATCGCGACTTCGATGCTACGCAGATGATCACCGACGTACAGGACGGCTTGTGCGAAGAAATGGTCAAGGAGCTCGTCGAGCAGATCTTCAATGCAACAGTAGCTAATTGGTAAAGTGAACAATTGACAACGCGAAGCTCGTTATTAACTATTAACTGTTAGTTGTTAACTGAAAATGCTCGAAACCTGGTTAAGACATCCTGAGGAAATGGGCGCAGAGGCAGTTGCAAAGCTCCCTGAACTGATAGAGAAGTATCCCTACTGCTCTACCTATCGTCTTCTCTATCTGGTCGCACTGGCCAACGTACATTCTACGCGCCTTGAGCAGGAACTTCGTCAGCATTCGGTTGCTCTCCCAGAGCGTAACAAGCTCTTCCAGATGGTTAACAAAGGGGAATATGAGTGGGTATCCCTGATGCAGCAGATCGACGAAGCCCGTAGCAATAAGCCTGAGACGAATGACTTCGAACTCATTGACAGATTCCTGTCCACCATGCGAGACAAGTCTGGCAATGAGGTAAGCTATAACGTGGAGGATATTGTATTACAACCATCAATCATTAACGAAAATGAAGACTTCGTTGATACCCCTCAGATGGAAGTAGATCCTACTCAGGATGAGCTCATAGACAACTTCCTCTTAGCAGAGGCACAAGGGACACTTTTTGTTCCTCAAGCAGAGCCGCAGACAGTGGAAGATGATGACCCTTCTGTCGTCGAAAAGATTACTGATCGTGCATTTTTGACCGAGAGTTTGGCAAAGGTATATGTCAAACAGCACAAATATGAACAGGCTTTAGCCATTTTTTTGGAATTAAATTTGAAATATCCAAAAAAAAATAGTTACTTTGCAGACCAAATTCGGTACCTTGAGAAGGTCATCGAGTATCAGAAGCAGAAATAATCGGTTCAAATCCTTTAGGATTGCCGATTACTCCGAACAGGAAAAATAAGAAAAATAATAATCAAATAAAACAAAAAACAAAATGGTAGTTCTTACTGTAATCATTGTAATCATCAGCATCCTTCTTGTTGCTGTAGTATTGCTTCAGAAGTCAAAGGGCGGCGGTCTCGCTGCTGGCATGGGTGGTGGCAACCAGGTTTTGGGTGCACCTAAGACTGCAGACTTCCTTGAGAAGGCAACTTGGACTCTTATGGGTGTCGTTGCAGTTTTCTGCATCTGCTGCACTCTTATCCTTGGCAATGCTGGCAACAGCGTAAAGGGTACTGCTATCGAGGCAATGGAGGGTTCTGCTCCTGCACTTCCTGAGGCAGTTAGCGAGGATGCTGCTCCTGCAGAGGCTCCTGCTGCTGAGGCTCCAGTTGAGAACGCTGAGTAATCAGCAGTTTTCTACAAGATTACAATAATGCAATCCGCCAAGCACAATCATGTGTCTGGCGGATTATTTTTTTAAGAATTCTCTCTTTTCTTATGTAAGTATCGCAGCGAGAAGAACAGCGCCACGATGATCACGACTTCCATACTACAGATCTTCCAGAAGTCTTCGTGCAACTTCCATCCATTCAGCTTCATCGTGTAGATGGTCATAACGATGAAGTAAATCGTCATGATCGTAGGCAATACAATGTATTTCGGATATTTCTTCATTTGACGTCATTGATTTTTATTCCGTGCTTGATTAACTCATTATAGATCTCAACGCAGCTGATAGCATCGAGCGAAGCATAGGCCTGCTGTGCAAAAGAGAGCTGATCGGCTTCCCAGTTGGTCATCTGCTGACGCTTCGAAAGACGCTTCTCAAAGACATCTGCATAAATCTTGGCCAAGCTCTTGTCGGTAATTCCGTATTGGCTAACCAGCTGCTGCAGCTCGACGAATCCTTTAGGTTCGATAGGACGCCACTTGTTGAGGTTACGGAAGTCATCCGGAGTGCTCAATCCGACCTTGATGATCTCAGGATCCTCTAAAAGATCCTTCAAACAGTCAGGTACGCCCTTGATCTTATTGAGTCTGAAGAGAAAACAGAATCGACCGATAGAAAGCTGCACAAGCGCCACTTTATGATATTCTCCTTTCTTGAAGACTGGTCGTGTCTCCGTGTCGAAGCCTACAGGACATTTTGCCTCACGGATCTGACGTACAGCGATCTCTGCCTGTTCCAGATTGATCACCGTCACAGGATGCCCGTCAAACTCGCGCTGTGGCAAAGCTGCTAATTCTTCTTTTGTGATGCTTGTTCTCATTATTTATATTTTAATTCATGCAGTGGTCTCATCGCATTGACCAGCTTCTGACCCCAGTAGCTTGAGAAGTTCTCCTTGACCTTGACAATCGCATCATTCATCGTAATCTCATTCTGCTCAGCAAAGGCTGCCACAAAGTTCTTCAAATCCTGATAGATGTCTGCCAGATCTTCGCTGATCGTAGCCATCATAGGACCTTCGCTGTACTGCATATCAGGGGTGAATACCTCCAAGTACTCATCGTCGGCACGCAGCAGGTTCCAGATGGATTGGCGCACGTCCTCATAATCCTCTTCGGTCACGATCTCCTGTAGTTCGTCGATTCCTTCCTCTTCCAGATCAGGCAAGAGAGACGCCTTGACATAAATCAGTGGCAGCACCATCGTGATCTTCTTCAGGAAATCCTCACGCTCTGTACCTGCCGAGCGCAGCTTCTCCAGATACACGCAGTATTCTGCCGACACAGTAACCATGTCGATCACACCAGGCATCTTCATCGGATTTGTTTCACTCATATATTAAATATATAACGATTTTTCTTTTATATAGTTCAATACTTTCTGATCGGTCAGCTTAGATTTCTCTTCATGAGCAATAGCCTCACGGATCTCCGTGCTGCTGATGTCATACTGCGGAGCATCGACAAACCTTACATTTGCCGTGAGATCCTTCAATGCTTCTATGGTCTCTGGCTCATATCCAGGCCTTGGATAGACAATCAGATGAAAGTCAGTCAGTATCGTGTCGTAGGCTCTCCAACGGTCGAAGATCAGCCAGTTGTCCATGCCGACGATCAGATGGAACTCCTCCCCCGGAAAAAGCCTCTGCAGCGCCTGCAACGTATTGACCGAGTAGTTCGGTCGTGGCAGCGTGTCTTCGATGCAGCAAACCTTCAATCCTCGATGACCTGCGATGGCCAGTTCGAGCATCTTCTGCCTGTCCTCATCAGGAGCAAGAGTATTAGCCGCCTGAGCCTTCAGCGGATTAAGTGGACTACGTATCAGCCACACCTCATCAACGACCCCCTCTTTGACCAGGTAGTCGCATAATGCAATATGACCCTCATGCACTGGGTTGAAGCTGCCGCTGTAGATGCCTATCCTCATCCTTCAATAAATTCCTTCACGACTTTCAGCGTCTCTGCTTTAGCCGTCTCCAGATCATCATTGATAATCACCTTGTCAAACTGTGGAGCGAAGGTCAGCTCGTAGGCAGCCTTGTCGAGACGTTGCTGGATGACTTCCTCTGCATCGGTGCCACGGCCATGCAGGCGACGGCTTAGTTCCTCGATTGATGGCGGCTGGATGAAGAGGCTCATCGCACGATCGCCATAGAACTTCTTGATGTTGACACCACCCTTGACATCCACGTCAAAGAGAACGGTATAACCAGCCTCTGAGAGGCGCTCTACCTCACTCTTCAGCGTGCCATAGAACTTATCGGTATAGACCTCTTCATACTCCAGAAATTCGTCATTAGCAATGCGCTGACGGAAATCCTCTGGAGTCAGAAAATAATAGTCCTTACCATGTACTTCCTGGCCACGAGGCGCACGAGAGGTGCATGACACCGAGAATGCCAGGTCATTGCGCTGTGACATCAGATACTGCACCAATGTGCTCTTGCCGCTGCCTGAGGGGGCGGAGAATATAATGAGTTTACCTTTGTTCATATATTTATTATATTATTTTAATTATAAAATTTTAGAATTGAAAAATTATAAAATTGTTAGTTTTGCTGCCTGCAAGTTATACTATCAGCTAACACTTCGCGTAGCAACGAATTTTATAATTCTATAATTTTTAATTTTATAATTTTTTCAAAGCACATTGAGCACCTGCTCCTTGATCTGCTCAAGCTCGTCCTTCATCTTGACGACGATACGCTGCATCTCGGCCTGGTTGCTCTTGCTGCCGAGGGTGTTGATCTCACGTCCCATCTCCTGAGCGATGAAGCCGAGCTTCTTGCCATGGCCACCGGCATCCATCTCGCTGTCCATGGTCTCCAGGAAGTAGTCGAGGTGATTCGTCAGACGATGCTTCTCCTCGTTGATGTCGAGCTTCTCAATGTAGTAGATCATCTCCTGCTCCAGGCGATTCTTGTCATAATCGACAGGAAGCTTCTCCAGACGATCCAGAAGGTTCTGACGGATCTTCTCGGTCCTCTCCTTTTCGTATGGCTCCACGCTGGCAAGGAGTGCACGGATATTGGCAATCTTCTCCGTGAAGACACGATACAGCGATTCGCCTTCCTGCTTGCGGAATGCCACGATATTGGCCAAAGCCTGCTTGACGACCTCGGCTACGGCATTGAGTTCCTCTGCCTCGATAGCCTGTGGCTGCTGCACGCTGATGGCTTCTGGCATACGCAGCAGAAGCTGCAACATCAGGGCTGACGAGTCACCTACCAGGCCTGGCTGAGCCAGATTGAGCTCCTTGTAGATACCGTCGATCTGCTGCTTGTATGACTTGACGACCTCCGTGTTGATACGTGGTGTCGTCTCACTGGCCATCAGCTCTACGTTGACCAGGAAGTCCACCTTGCCACGCTGCAACTCACGCTGGATCATCTGACGGAACTCCATCTCGCGCTCACGATACTGTGGGCAAACCTTTGACATCAGATCGAGCTGCTTAGAGTTGAGCGACTTGATCTCCACGGTCACTTTCTTATGAGCTATCTCGGCAGTTGCCTTGCCGAAACCGGTCATGGATTGAATCATATAATGATAATTATAAATTACGAATTTCAAATTACTTCTGCGTGCAGAAATTACAATTTACGAATTACGAATTACATTCTGCTAGCAGAAAATTTTGGCAAATATACTGATTTTTTCGTTTACTCGTACCAATACATCTTATTTTTTATTATATTTGCAGCGAAAATATAGAAAATATGGCAAATATACTCATGATTGAGACATCGACTAAAGCCTGTAGCGTGGCTTTGAGTCATGATTTCAATATAGAATTCAATAAAGAAACACTCGAAGGTCCTAACCACGCAATCGCTCTCGGCCAATTTGTCGAGGAAGCTATGCAGTATGCCCGTGAGCATGACATCATGCCCGATGCCATTGCCGTCTCAGCAGGTCCAGGCAGCTATACAGGACTTCGCATCGGTGTCAGCGAAGCCAAAGGCCTTGCCTTCGGTCTTAACAAGCCACTGATCGGTGTCAATACGCTCAAAGCGCTCTGCTGCCAGATCATGTTCCGTCCGGATGTCGAGACCGCGATGGAGGAAGGCGCGCTCTACTGCCCTATGATCGATGCACGTCGCATGGAGGTCTACTGCGCTCTCTACGATCAGGCGCTCGGTGAGGTCAAGCCTATCGCTGCAGAGATCGTCGATGAGAACTTCTTAAAGGAGCAACTCGATCAGCACATCATCTATTTCTTTGGCGATGGAGCAGACAAGTGCGATGGCGTCATCAAGCATCCTAATGCACGCATTCTCAAGAATGTGCGTGTCCTGGCACGCGACATGATGGCACTCTCCGTCCAGGCCTTCAACCGTGGCCGCTTCGAGGATACAGCCTACTTCGTACCGTTCTATCTCAAGGAGTTCCAGGCAACGAAGGCTAAGAATCCGCTTGACTTGTAATTGTCATTCTGAGAGATATCACTCCTAACTCCTCACTCCTCACTATGCAAAGCTATAACACCCAGCTCCCCCAGATTGCTCTTCCAGAGTTTGGCCGAAATATTCAGCAACTTGTTGAATACTGTAAGACTATCCCTGATCGTACTAAACGCACCCGATACGCCTATAGCATCGTAGACATTATGGCTGACCTGAAGAGTGAAACTGAAGGTATGGATGATCTTAAGCCTATCCTTTGGGATCAGTTGGCCATGATCTCTAATTATGAGCTCGATGTCGACTACCCCTATCCTATTACTCCTAAAGAAAAGCTCGCTGACCGTCCTGAGATCCTTCACAATCCGCAGAAGGACTTCATCCGTTGGCGTATGTATGGTAAGGTTGTAGAAGACATGATCGCACGTGCCTGCGTCATGGAAGATCCAGAGCAGCGTCTCCGTCTCTTCGAGCGCTGTGCCAACCACATGAAGCTGCACTTCCACAAGACTTACCCTAATGCTGACGAGGACAACGAAAAGATCATCAATGATCTTCTGGAGTATACACACGGTAAGTTCGCTGATGAGATTCGCAACATTTCACTTCAAAGCATCAAGGACCTTCAGGTCAACGACCAGTATAATCCTCAAGCTGTAGAAACTACTGCTGGTAAGAAAAAGAAGAAAAAGAAAAAGAAGTGACGTCGCGTTTTCGCGGCACACCTTTTTTTAATCGGGTAGGAGGTAAATGCTAATCATAAAAGGCATTTGCCTTCTACTTTCACATTTACCGACCTCCCACACCACCACGCATGCGGTTCCGCACGTGGCGGTTCCTTGCAGTCTCCCTTAGAGGATAGACACTTTCCGT
>JAZRVB010000052.1:0-3263 GCA_045598885.1 Bacteroidales bacterium | reverse complement strand
GGATCTAGTTACGGCGGAGGGACCCTCCCCCGACCCCTCCACAGGGGAGGGGAGTAGTATGTTCGCTCCTGAAGACTTTGTAGATGATGAGGATGATGACGACGATGAGGATAATGACTCTAATAAAAATGACAACGAGGTAATCACTCCCCTCCCTTGTGGAGGGGCCGGGGGAGGGTCTGTAGGGTCTGCTACAGTTGTGATTACTGATTCATTGGTCATCGAGGCTCTTCAAGCCAATCCGATGGCATACGACAAAGATGGAGAGATGCACTACGACCTGGTGTCGGCCATGATCAAGAGCATCCGAGGCTCGGATCCGGATGCGGCGGTGTATTATATGGCGCGTATGATCGAGGGAGGAGAGGATCCTGCCTTCATCGCACGACGACTGGTGATCTCCGCCAGTGAGGACATAGGTCTGGCTAATCCGAATGCGCTGCTATTGGCCAATGCTGCATTCGATGCGGTGCAGAAGATCGGCTGGCCAGAGGGACGGATCCCGTTGGCTGAGGCGTGTGTTTATCTGGCATCGTCGCCTAAGAGTAATGCATCGTATAACGCCATCAATTCGGCCTTGCAGAAAGTGCGGGAGACAGGTAATCTGCCTGTGCCATTGCACCTGCGCAACGCTCCGACCAAGCTCATGGAAAAGGAGGGGTATGGCAAGGGATATAAGTACGCGCATGACTATCCGGGACACTTCGCCTACCAGCAGTATCTGCCAGACGAGCTGGTAAGGGAAGGAGGTATGCAGCAGTCGCTTTTCTACCATCCGCAGCCGAATGCGCAGGAAGACAGAATGAAGGCGCATCTGGATTCTTTGTGGGGAGAGAGGTTCAAGTAAGAGCAAAAAATGACAAATCGAGCCTGATTTTGGGTCAGTTTGTGGAAATATAACATGTAGATTTGACTATTTGTGTTAATATTTCTAATAATTATCGATTTCTTAAAGAATTTTGTAAATAAATTTGCTTGGAATTGAAAAACTCTATATCTTTGTCCTCGCAATATAGACGTACTCCCTATCAATGAACTTAAAACATCATTTAAAATAGAAATGAAAAAGCATGTATTCAATGCGGGACCATGCATCCTGCCACAAGTAGCGCTCGATAATGCAATCGAGGCAATCAAGGATTTTAAAGGTACTGGCGTAAGCGTCCTCTGTATTTCTCACCGTACTAAGGAGTGGGAGGCTACCATGGAGGAGACTCGTCAGCTCTGGAAGGAGTTGCTCAACATCCCAGAGGATTATGAGGTACTTTTCCTTGGCGGCGGTGCATCCCTTGAGTTCTTGATGGTTCCAATGAACTTCCTTGAGAAGAAGGCTGCTTATCTCCAGACAGGTGTTTGGGCCAAGAAGGCAGCTAAGGAGGCTAAGGCTTTCGGTGAGACTGTGATCGTAGCTTCTTCGGAGGATAAGGTTTACAACTACATTCCAAAGAACTTCGAGGTTCCACAGGATGCAGACTATTTCCATATCACCAGCAACAATACCATCTATGGTACCGAGATCAAGGAGGATAAGGAGTATGGCGTTCCAGTAATCTGCGATATGTCATCGGACATCCTCTCACGTCCTGTTGACGTCAGCAAGTATCAGATGATCTACTGCGGTGCTCAGAAGAATGCTGGCCCTGCAGGCGTTACCGTAGTTATCGTCAAGAAGTCTGCTCTTGGCAAGGTAAGCCGCACTATCCCTACCATGCTCAACTATCAGACTCATGTTGATGGCGGTTCGATGTTCAATACTCCTCCAGTATTCCCAATCCTCGTGATGAACGAGACCCTCAAGTGGCTCAAGGGCCTGGGTGGTGTTGAGGCAATCCAGAAGATCAACCAGCAGAAGGCTGAGATGCTTTATGCTGAGATCGACCGCAACTCTATGTTCGTTGGTACCGTAGCCGACAAGGCTGACCGTTCTATGATGAACGTCTGCTTCGTCATGGCAGAGGGTAAGAAGGAGCTTGAGGCTGAGTTTATGGAGTTCGCTAAGAGCAAGGGTATGATCGGTATCAAGGGTCACCGCTCAGTAGGTGGCTTCCGTGCTTCTATTTATAATGCGTGTGAGGTAGAGGACGTTCAGGCGTTGATCGACTGCATGCAGGAGTTTGAGAAAATGCACTAACCGACCCTCCCCCTACCCCTCCACAAGGGAGGGGAGTGGTTACCAAAAGTGCTTTGATTTAGATAATATTATATAGAATATCCCTCGAAAGTAAGCTATATACTCCCCTCCCTTGCGGAGGGGCCGGGGGAGGGTCCTTATGAAAGTTTTAATTGCAACCGAAAAGCCATTCGCAGCCGCTGCTGTGAAGGCTATGGAAGAGATTATCACCGGTGCTGGCATCGAGGTGGTAAAGCTCGAGAAATATACAGAGAAGCAGCAGTTGCTCGACGCTGTAGCTGACGTTGATGGCATCATCATCCGTTCAGACATTGTCGATGCAGCAGTACTCGACGCTGCTAAGAACCTCAAAATTGTGGTACGTGCAGGTGCAGGCTATGACAACATCGACCTCGCTGCAGCTACCGCTCACAATGTAGTGGCAATGAATACTCCTGGCCAGAATGCTAATGCTGTGGCTGAGCTCGTATTCGGAATGCTCCTGTTCCAGTGCCGCAACCAGTTCTCTGGTGCTGCTGGTACCGAGCTGATGGGCAAGACCCTCGGTCTCCATGCCTTCGGTAACGTGGCTCGCAACGTGGCTCGCGTAGCTCTCGGCTTCGGCATGAAGGTCTATGCATACGATCCATTCCTCACCAAGGAGCAGATCGAGAGCATGGCAGGTGTAACCGCCGTTACTTCTATCCCTGAGCTCTATGCTACTTGCCAGTATGTGTCGCTCCACTGTCCTGCTACCAAGGAGACCATCGGTTCTATCAACTATGACCTCCTCAAGACCATGCCAAAGGGTGCTTGCCTGATCAACACTGCTCGTAAGGAGGTGATCGATGAGGCTGGTGTCATGCAGCTGATGGACGAGCGTCCAGACTTCAAGTACATCGCAGACGTCAAGCCAGCTACTGCTGATCAGTTCGTCGAGAAGTTCGGTACACGCGTATTCTTCACTCCAAAGAAGAGTGGCGCACAGACCGCTGAGGCCAACTCAAATGCAGGTATTGCAGCAGCTAAGCAGTCATGCGGCTTCTTGAAGGACGGCATTGACCGTTTCCGTGTAAATTAATGAAAAAAGGATTCAACGACTTTGATTCCTTCCTGAACGAGTGCCAAACTTATGTTTGGGAATGGTATATCC
>JAZRVB010000051.1:0-29680 GCA_045598885.1 Bacteroidales bacterium | reverse complement strand
GTTGTCAGCGTCAAGGTCGCTGAGCCTCAGTTCGAGGGTCAGACCAAGACTAAGCTCGGCAACGTAGAGATCCGTCCAGCAGTACAGAAGGCTGTACGTAAGGCCATGGATAACTATCTCGAGGAGAATCCTAACCAGGCTCACCTCATCATCGATAAGGTTGTCCTCGCTGCACAGGCACGTATCGCTGCACGTCAGGCACGTGAGCAGGTACAGAAGAAGTCTAAGCTCACCGGCGGCGGCCTTCCTGGCAAGCTCTCTGACTGTTCGTCAAAGAATCCTGAGGAGTGTGAGATCTTCCTCGTCGAGGGTGACTCGGCAGGTGGTACCGCAAAGAGCGGCCGTAACCGTCACTATCAGGCCATTCTCCCATTGCGTGGTAAGATCCTCAACGTAGAGAAGGTACTCATCCACAAGATGCTCGACTCGGAGGAGATCCAGAATATGTTCCGCGCCTTCCGCGTGAACCTCAATGAGGACAAGACCCTCGATATCACCAACCTTCGTTATCACAAGGTAGTCATCATGACCGATGCCGATGTCGACGGTGCGCACATCGCCACCCTTATCCTCACCCTCTTCTTCCGTTATATGCGTCCGCTCATCGAGGGTGGTTATGTATACATCGCACAGGCTCCTCTCTATCGCTGCACTATCGGCAAGAACGACGAGTACTGCTGGGATGACCAGGAGCGCGACGCGTTCCTCCAGAAGTATGGTCAGGGCAAGGAAGACAAGGTCAAGATCCAGCGATACAAAGGTCTCGGTGAGATGAACGCTGAGCAGCTCTGGGACACCACCATGGATCCGGCTCACCGTCGCCTCAAGCAGGTACACATCGAGGATGCTATTGCAGCCGATCAGACGTTCTCACTCCTCATGGGTGAGGAAGTAGCACCACGCCGCGAGTTCATCGAGGAGAATGCTACTTATGCGGAGATTGATGCGTAATCTTTAAGGGCAGAAAGAGAAACAAGGGATACAAGGGATTCAAGGGACATTAGTTTTCTTGATCCCGAATATCTGACACGATTCTTCCGATAACTTACACTATCGTCTCTTGTATCCCCTGTATCCCTTATATCCCCTGTATCCCTTTTATTCCTATAAAAATAATATCAACTTTTATATAAAAACAAAACAATGAACATTACAAAGAAAGTCGTAGATGACGTAAATATCGTCCTGAGCCTGGAGATTGAGAAGGCTGACTACGCAGACGCTGTAGAGAAGCAGATCAAGCAGATTCGCAAGAACGCTCAGATGCCAGGTTTCCGTAAGGGTATGGTTCCAGCAGGCCTTATCCGCAAGCAGTACGGTATGCAGGTTACCGTTGATGAGGTAAACAAGCTCATCAATGACTCAATGTATAAGTATATCTCTGAGAATAAGCTCAACGTCCTTGGCGAGCCAATGGTAGACGAGAGCCAGGAGCCAGTCGATTTCGCTACTGCTGAGAAGTTCACCGTTAACTTCGCTATTGCTATCGCTCCAGAGTTCGAGCTCACCCTCGACAACAGCGTTAAGATCCCATACTACACCATCAAGGTTTCTGACGAGATGGTTGAGCAGCAGATCAAGGGCTATCAGGGTCAGTTCGGAGAGTTCTCTAAGGCCGAGGAGGCTTGCGAGGATGACGTTATCAAGGGCGACATCGCAGAGCTCGACCTCGAGGGCAACCTCGTAGAGGGTGGCATCGTCATGGAGGGTGCTACCGTATATCCTAAGTACATGCAGAATGATGAGGAGAAGGCTAAGTTCAATGGCGCTAAGAAGTTCGCTAGCGTTGACTTCAACCCAGCAGCTGCTTACAACAACAATGCTAACGAGATCGCTTCTCTTCTTGGCAAGAAGAAGGAGGAGGTTGAGGGTATCACCGCAAACTTCCGCTTCACCATCACTGAGATCAACCACCGCGTAGAGGCAGAGCTCAACGAGGATCTCTTCACCAAGGTATTCGGTGACGAGTGCAAGACCGAGGAGCAGTTCAAGGAGAACATCAAGAATCTCATCGCTGGTCAGCTTGCTGGCAACTCTGAGTATAAGTTCAGCCTCGACGCTCGTCAGGTACTCTGCGAGCAGGTCGGTGCTCTCAAGTTCCCAGAGGAGAGCCTCAAGAAGTGGCTCCTCGCTAAGGACGAGAAGCGTGACGCTGAGAAGCTCAATGAGGACTTCCCTAAGATGATGGAGGATCTCACCTGGCAGCTCATCGAGGAGAAGATCGTTGAGAAGAACGACATCAAGATCTCTGATGACGACATGAAGGCTGAGGCTCGCATCATGATTCAGGCTCAGATGGCACAGTACGGCATGGCTAACGTTCCTGAGGAGTACCTCGCACAGTACGCTGAGAGCGTTCTCAAGGACGAGAAGCAGCGCGGTCAGCTCCGCGACAGCGCTATCACCCGTCGCATCCTCGCTGTTGTCAAGGAAGCAGTTTCTCTCGACAACAAGGAGGTAACCGTTGAGGAGTTCTCTGAGATGCTGAAGTAATATTTTGCTGCACGAAGAATAAGAGCTGTGTCAATCTTGGCATGGCTCTTTTTTTGCCTTTATAAACAGCAATTGTTGATAACTTGTGTACAAAACAATAAAGTTATCAACATTTGTGTGTTGATAACCTGTTTATTGTTTGGAGACTTCGTTTTTATTCCTTATCTTTGCAGCGTACTCTTTATGAGTGCAGCACGAAAAAACACAGATACCAGAGAAAATGAATAGGATTCAGCAACTGATTGCCACCATGCTATGCACCGCTCCGCTTGCGACAGTAGCTGTGGCAAATACCCATGACTTCATGGGACATATCTACGACTATATTGAGAACCTCGACGTCTTCGAGCTCGGACAGGAGGAATCTCGCGCCTACTACATCCCGGCGCACCACCAGTTGCTCAATGGCCAGTGGAAGTTCTTTTTTGCCGATACACCTGAGGGTATCCCTGCCAAATTCTATGAGGAGCGTTTCTCTGACAGCAAGTGGTCAAAGATCGATGTCCCCAGCAACTGGGAGATGCGAGGCTTCGGCGACGCTTTGTTCCGCAATGTGAGCGCTCCTTTCAAGGCCAATCCTCCTTATACTCCACGCGAATACAACCCTACCGGCGCCTATCGCACCACCTTCACTGTCCCTTCTGACTGGAGCGGCGAGGAGATCTTCCTGCGCTTCGAGAAGGTGGCGTCCGCTTCGTTCCTATGGGTCAATGGCCAGGAGGTCGGCTATAACGAAGGTGCACAGGAACCTGCCGAGTACAACATCACGCCATACCTCAAGAAAGGCCGTAATACGCTGGCCATGATGGTGACCAAGTACTCCGATGGCTACTACCTCGAAGGTCAGGACTACTGGCGCCTGGCAGGTATCTTCGACGATGTCTATGTCTACGCTGCTCCTAAGACCCGTCTCTTCGACTGGTATGTGACCACCGATCTCGATGCAAACTATCGTGACGCCGAGCTCTGCATCGAGACAACCATCCGTAGTTACGTCGCTACCCCTATCTCTTCTCCGCTCAAAGTACGAGGCGTATTGACTGATGCTAACGGCCAGATAGTTGCCGAGATGGAGACTCCATCAGCCACCTTTGCCGCAGGCGCAAAGACGCTGTCCTTGACCATGAAGAAGACTATCCAGAATCCTCTCAAATGGACAGCCGAGACTCCTGATCTCTATGATCTAAAGATGTATCTCATCGACGCTTCGACTGGCAAACGTATCGACACGAGCACCGATTTCGACGCTCGTCAGGACGTCGGCTTTAAGGAGACCGAAATGATCAACAACGTCTTCTATCTCAACGGTAAGCCACTGAAGGTCAACGCGCAGTGTTCGCACATGCAGGATCCTGACAACGGCCACACCGTCATCGACGAACTCATCCAGAAGGATATGACCATCCTCAAGCAGTTCGGCTTCAACGGCGTTCGCACCAGCCACTACCCACCAGTTCCTCGTTATCTGGAGTATGCCGCGCGTTATGGTCTTTATATCATCGACGAGGCGGGAGTCGAGGCACATGCCACCGAGTATGTGTCTTCCGACAAGCGCTTCATCCCGATGTATCAGGAGCGCGTCCGTCGTATGGTCCTGCGCGACCGCAACCAGCCAGCCGTACTCTTCTGGAGTGCCGGCAACGAGAGTGGTGAGGGTCCTAACATCGGCGAGGTGATCCGCGAAGGCCGCAAGTACGACACTACCCGCTGGTGGATGTATGGCGGCAACGCCTACAGCCATCCTGACGAGGAGATCATCGGTCCACGCTATCCTACGGCGCTGGCCATAGACCTCAAGGTAGGCCTGCATGGCGATGGCGACGTCCGTCCGTCGTTCATGGACGAGTATATCTCCGTAGCCGGCAACAGCGGCGGTATGTTCGATGAGATGTGGCGCGCCGTCTACACCCACGAGCGCATCATCGGTGGTGCGGTGTGGGACTTTGTCTCGCCAGGCCTCACCCAGACCGCCCGTCTGCTCACCGACCTCTCTCCGCTGCAGGTTCCCTCGCACATCATGGGCAATGCCAAGCTTGTGACCGACAAGCGCAATAAGAAGAACCACGTCCTTGACCTCAATGGCCATGACCAGTGGGTCGAGATCTATCGTGCTGACAGCCTGGAAGTAACGGGCAATACGCTCAGCATCGACTTCGATGTATTCCCACGCGCTCTCGTCAGCTCCTGTGGCTCGTTTGTCACCAAGGGCGAGTGGCAGTTCGGCGTGCAGCAGAATGGCAAGGAGAAGCTCAATTTCTATATCAATACAGACAAGGCTCCTGCCAGCGCTCGTGGGAGGAACTATCGCTACGTCCTTGAGGCTCCGTTGCCAGCCGACTGGGAGTATCACTGGCACCATGTCACGGCTCGCTACGACGGCAGTCAGATGACGCTCAGCATCGACGGACAGCAGGTTTCGATCGAGGCAGAGGGCCACATCATCAACGCGCCTTATCCGGTCAATATCGGCCGTAATGAGCAGACACACGGCCAGCAGACGAGCGTGTATATCTGCGACGCGCAGATGGATAATGTCGTTATTGCCAATCAGTTCGGCGAGCTCCTCCACCTCGACTTCGAGCAGGAACAGGCCGGCGAAAGATACTTCAGCTACGGCATCGGCGCACGTACCTACGGCACCATCTGGCCTGATCGTACCGTGCAGCCGGAGGCCTATCAGATGAAGAAGGCCACTCAGCCGATCTCTTGCCGATTGCTGAGTGGCGATGACGGTCGCATTGAGATCTGGAACCGTAACCACTTCCTCAACGCCTCTGTCTACGACTTCACCTGGCAGCTCTTCGAAGACGGAACCTGCATCCAGCAGGGTACCCTGGCGCTCGACGTCGCACCGCTCAGCAAGCGCGTCCTCCAGTTGCCTTACCAGCGTCCATCGCTCAAGGCCGGCTGCGAGTATCGTCTGATGCTCACCAGTCAGCTCAAGGAGGATCATCGCTGGGCCGACAAGGGACATGTCGTGGCTTGGGATCAGCTCGAGCTCCCTTGGCACCAGGCCGTCGTTGCCAGCGATAAGACCGTCGGCAAGGCGTCATTGACCAAGACCGACGACACGATCCTGGTTGAGGGCGAAGGCTTCGCTTATACCTTCACCGCCGATGGACAGCTCTGCAGCATCCGTCAGGCAGGCGAGGAGTTGCTCAAGGCGCCTCTCTCGCTCAACGTCTGGCGTGCACCGCTGGCGCTGGAGGTCGATGACTGGAGTCAGGGCAATATCTCCTATAATAATAAAAAGGAGTGGAATGGCGCACAGATTGCCAACGAGTATTACAGCAATCACCTCCATGACGTCACTCGTCTGCCTATCTCGTGCGAGGCTTATGAGGCTGGAGGCCAGGTCTATATCAATGTCCGTTGCTTCTTGCAGTTCGGACCAGCCTTCTCTACGTCGCTCGACGCTTATATCTTCGGAGCCAAGTACAATGGCTACTCCGAGGTCTATGAGTACCGCATCAATGGCGATGGCGAGATCTCGCTGCATCACACGCTCGAACCGGAGGGATCACTCCCTACCTTGCTCCCTCGCATCGGCCTGACCCTGACGCTCAACGATCAGATGCAGCAGGTCAAGTGGTACGGCCGTGGCCCTGAGGAGAACTATCCTGACCGCAAGACCGGCTATGCCATCGGTGTCTATGAGAACACGGTCGATGCGATGTTCGAGCCTTATCTCATCCCGCAGGACTGTGGCCTCCGCTGTGACAACCGCTGGCTCACCATGAGCACCGCCACTGGCCGTGGCCTCCGTTTCTCGATGGATGAGCCATTCAACTTCAACGCTTACAACTATAGCACCGACAACCTCACCAAGGCCGTCTATACCTACCAGCTGCAGCGTCAGGACGGCGTC
The DNA here is from genome assembly GCA_045598885.1 of Bacteroidales bacterium. GTDB lineage: Bacteria > Bacteroidota > Bacteroidia > Bacteroidales > UBA3663 > Liminaster. The sequence continues at coordinate 23,319 of JAZRVB010000051.1, read as the reverse complement.
ACGCTCAACCTCGACTACGCCACCACCGGCGTCGGCTGCACCGCCTGCTACGTCCTCCCTGGCTATCAGGTCAAGGCTACAAAGTATGAGCGAAACATCACCATCTCCCTCTTAAAATAAATTATGGACGCCATGGGTGCATGGTGTCCATAATTCCGTTATAGAATGGACGTTTTGAGTCCATGGCGTCCGTTCCTGTTACAAAGAATGGACATCTTGAGTCCATGGCGTCCGTTCCTGTTACAAAGAATGGACATCCTGGGTCCATGGCGTCCATTCTTGGTTACATGCTTTTCCCCAAAAAATTGTGTTGGACTTTTTTCTCTTTCAGCACCGCCTTCCTGATCTTCCTGGCTATGATGCCAGCTCCCTGTGGATTGGGATGAATGCCATCGGGGAAGAGTTCTGATTTCTTGCTGGTGGCTTTGTAGAGGTCGATGAGGCGCCAGTGGTGCTTCTTGGCCAGCTGACGGATGGCAGGGAGCTCATAGTGGCAGATGATGCTGTCGCGGATGCTGAAGTTGAACTTGTAGGCTTTGGCCGGGAGTGCAATGATGATGCGAGGGTGGGAGGGAAGCGCCTCAAACTCCTCTGCGAGGGACTCAAGGCCGCGTACGAGGCGCTCTGCATTGAGCCAGTTGCGCTCCTTGCTGTCGTTGGTGCCAAGTTTGATGACGGCGATCTGAGGCAGGAAGGCCTTGGCTTTCTCATACTCTTGCGTCTTGATCCAGGGAGCGTCGCCCTCTGGCTGTGCGGTCGTGCCACTTACGCCGAAGTTCTGCACGTCGTAAGCCTCGCCTAACAGCTGCTGCAGCTGAGCGGGATAGGAGTCGTGTTCGCGATCCTCGATGCTGTATCCGTATGTGATGCTGTTGCCGATGCAGGCGACGCGAATCTTCTGCGCATACGAGGTTAGGGCAAACATGCACATCAGCAGGAGGCTGAGGATGCGGATCTTAGCGAACTTCAGTAGCAGCGTCTTTTCGCCCATGACGTCGAAGTTGACGGTGATGCGGGCGTTATCTGGCTGTCCTTCCATGCGGATGACGGAGCCTTCTCCGAAGCGGTCATGTGCGATGCGGGAGCCGACGGTGAGGGCTTTGCCACCGTAGGTGATGGAAGACCCTCCCCCGGCCATAGACCCTCCCCCGGCCCCTCCACAAGGGAGGGGAGTAGTATGTTTCTTCGCGCCTTCACTGTGGGCAGTGGCGGGGTGTGTGATCTTGTGGATCTTGCCGGTGAAGTCGAGGACAGAGGATTTAGGTTTCTCGACAGGAATAGGATCGGCGGGGTGATGCCACGTTCCTCGAGGTGTGGGGGAGCTGAAAGAACGATCGGGAGATCCGAAACTATGATCGGAAGTATAGTTGCGATTGGAAGAGCCGAAGCTGCGGTCAGAGGCTTCGAAGCTACGCTCCTCTCCGCTGCGCCATCCGAAGGAACCTCCATTGTAACCACTCCCCTCCCTTGTGGAGGGGTAGGGGGAGGGTCCTTGATTTATATACTGCTTGTCAATATCCTTCAGGAATCTCGAAGCTCGACATGGTTCACTCTTGCCATTGCGGAAACGTGAGGTAGCGTATGAGAGGAAACAGTTCTCCTCGGCGCGCGTGATGGCTACATAGAAGAGACGGCGCTCTTCCTCGACGCCACCAGGTTCGTTCATCGACATGTCGGATGGAAGGAGGTTCTCCTCGACGCCGACGATGAAGACATTCTTGAACTCCAGGCCTTTGGCGGAGTGGATGGTCATGAGCGTGACGTAATCCGTGTTCTTGACGTCATCGTCAGCATCATGACCCTGTGGCTCGATGTCTCCGCTGAGCGAGACGTCGGCCAGGAAATCTGTGAGACGCACCTCTCGGCCCTCTTCTGCTGCTTCGAGCGTGAAGGTCTGGATGGCGGTGAGCAACTCCTGTACGTTCTCTCGACGGCTCTGCGCCTCGACGGTCATATCCTGTGCCAGATCGGTCTTGATACCTGATTCGGCAATGACGCGGTCGGTCAGTTCGTATGCGTTGAGCTGCTGATTGAGCTGCTGGAAGTGCTGGATCAAAGCCACAAAGCCCATGAGCTTGGCTGCAGTACCCTTGTTGACCGGCACCTCGTTGGCAATAGGGTCGGCGCAGACCTCGAAGAAGCTCTTGCCGGTGGTGGAGATGACCTGTGCTACCTTATTAATAGTGGTGTCGCCGATGCCGCGTGCCGGATAGTTGACCACGCGCTTGAAGGCCTCCTCGTCGGCAGGATTGGTGATGAGGCGGAGGTAGCTGATGATGTCCTTGATCTCCTTGCGCTGATAGAACGAGAGGCCGCCGTAGATGCGATACTGGATGTCTTTCTTGCGGAGCGCCTCCTCCAGCGTACGGCTCTGCGCGTTGGTGCGATAGAGTACGGCACACTGGCGATAAGGATAGCCTTGCTCGTTGTGCAGCGACTGCAGACGGCTGGCTACCTGATAAGACTCTTCGAGGTCGGAATAGGTGCCAGTGAGCTCGATGAGCGAGCCGCGGTCGTTCTGGCTGAAGATGGTCTTCTTTATTTGCTCCTTATTCTTGGCGATGAGCGAGTTGGCCGCATCGACGATGTTCTGTGTGGAGCGGTAGTTCTGCTCGAGCTTGAAGAGCTTCGTGCCAGGGATCTGGTTCTGCAAGTCGAGGATATTGCGGATGTTGGCACCACGGAAAGAATAGATGCTCTGCGCGTCATCGCCTACGACACAGAGGTGCTTGTGATTGCGCGCCAGTTGCTCGACGATGAGGTGCTGCGCGCGGTTGGTGTCCTGATACTCATCGACCAGCACATAGCGGAAGTACTGCTGGTAGAACTCCAGTACCTCAGGGAAGTCGCGGAAAAGAATATTTGTATATACCAGCAGGTCGTCAAAGTCCATGGCTCCGGCCTGATAGCAGCGGTTCCAGTAGCGCTGGTAGATCTCGTGCAGCATCGGACGCTTCGAACGAGTATCATACTCGCGGAGCTCACGGTTGGCCGAGTACATGCCTGGGGTGATGAGGTTGTTCTTGGCGTTGCTGATCTGCGCCTGCACGCTGTTCGGCTTGTATTGCTTGTCGTCGAGTCCCATCTCCTTGATGATGGTCTTGATGAGCGAGCGCGCATCCGACTGGTCGTAGATGGTGAAGTCGGACTTGAACCCGAGACGACCGGCCTCGCGGCGCAGGATGCGACAGAAGAGCGAGTGGAACGTGCCCATCCAGAGGCGACGTGCTGCCTGTGCTCCGACGATCTGCTGGATACGGTTCTGCATCTCGAGCGCCGCCTTCTTGGTAAAGGTAAGGGCAATGATCTCGTCCGGACGATAGCCATTGAGCAGCAGGTGTGCGATCTTGATGGTCAGGACGCGCGTCTTGCCCGATCCGGCACCGGCTATGACAAGTTGAGGGCCGTCGCAGTATTCTACGGCGGCCCGCTGGCTTTGATTGAGTGAATCTAAGATATTTTTCACTTTACCCTTTTACATTTAAAAACGATATCCGAAGGTCAGATCCCAGTTATACTGATTAGTATTGAAGTCAATAATATCAGAATTTGAGAAGTCACAAGGATAAGGCGAATAATACTCCGAGGTCATGTGAGCCATGAAGGAGAGGTCGATGTTCCAGTTTTTGCCACGCCAGCCTGCGCCAGCTGTGATGTAGTGCTGGTCACCAAGGGTCGAGTAGTTTGGCTTGGTGGCGGTACGATAGAGGAACGAGATGTCCCAAGATTTGACGTCGGTGTAGAGACCAGACTTCTCATAAGGCGATGACTTGTAGGCATATCCTGCACGAGCGCTGAGCTGTGGGAGGATGCGGTACTCGACACCTGCCTTGAGAGTGTGCTGAGCCTTCAGATGAGGCTTCATCGTCTGGTTCATATCGTCGAAATATGTCTTGTCTGAGTAACTGCCATTAGCTGACCTGTGGAATCGCATGCTGGTGAAGTCTCGCAAATCATACTCGAAGCTGGCGATGGCACGCGAGCCGAAGACATAAGCGGTAGAGAACTGATATTCCCATGGAGTGGAGTAATCAAACTCAGAACGGTCGCTCCACTCGCTAAAGTTGTTTGGGATCTCTTCGCCCAGGAGATATGCCTCTTCACAGGCCTCCTGATACATATAATTGTCAGCCTCCATATATGCATTGTGGAACTCCTTCATATTAAGATAGGTCGGAGTATGGATTGCCGCACCTACACGCCATGCCTCTGTAGGCTTCCAGAGCATACCCAGGTTGAGTCCGATGCCAGATCCCTTGGTCTCTGTACGGTTTTCGTAAACAATATAGTCTCCATGAGTCGAAGCATGAGGATCGTATGGCGCACTGTCCTCTGAGAACTCATGCTCAATGGTGGAGTTGAAATCGGTGATACGCACGGTAACACCCGCATAGAGGACATCTCCGAAGTTGAGTGCACCAGAGATGTTATAGTTGTCATGGCGGGTACGCTCACGCATATAAGACATCTGGTAGAGATCCTTATAGACCGGATTGTCGACGTAGAAAGGATCATCTGGAGCAACGTCAATCGCATAGCTCTCAAAGCCCAAGAGAGAGAGGATTGGGACGTTATAGTCATTCCAGGCCTCTGGAGTACCCAGATATTCCGCGATCTTGTCGTAGTCATCAAGGTAGGAATTAGCCTGCTCAAAAAGATAGCTGCCGAATGAGCCAGGATCCTGGCCTCTGTCGACCATATCGCCATAACCTGGCTTGTTGAGCCTCATTTCCATCTTACGGAACGTCTGTAACTTACGCTCGATGCTGAATCCGAGGTTGAAGTTGACCAGTGCACCGTCATTGTCTGGCATGAATGAGAAGACTGCTCCGAAGTTCGAAACCGAGAAGTTGTTGTCCTTGTCCTTGCCTTTAACGGATCCTAAAGTCTCAGTGTTTGAGAATCCCACGTGTGGCGTGATGGAGATGAGGTTGGTGCCGCGGAAGATGGCGAGGCCTGCAGGATTGTCGCTCATACAACTGATATCACCACCCAATGCGCCAAAAGCACCAGCCATCGAACGATAGCGAGCCGTGCCACTGATGTCGGTACTGCCGAAGCGGACTGCATCGATCATATTCTGGCCAAAGGTATATGCTGTGCTGGCAGCTATGAAAGCTGCCAGTACGATATATTGCTTGTTGTTCATTTCGAAAAGATTGAGATTGAGTTCAACGTTGTTAACTGTTCATTGTTAACTGTTAACTTATCTGCGTCCATGGCTACTGCCGCTGCTATGGCTGCCGCCGCCGCCACCACGGCTATAGCTGCCGCCGCCGCCACCACTATTGCTTGATCCACTGCTATAGCTGCTGCTTGAACCACTGCTATAGCTGCGGGTGTTGCTGCTGCCGCTATTATAAGAACCGCGAGAACTGCCGCTGTTATATGAGCTTCCGCTGTCATAAGAACCACGTGAGTAGCTGCTGCGGTCATAACTGCTGCTAGAATTACTAGGGGTATAGCTGTTGGCAGCACGGCGAGAAGCGCTGTTATCGCCATAGAAGCCACGATTGCTGCTTACGATGGTGCCACGGCGTGTGCGTGTTCCGCTTTCGCCAGATCCTGAATTAGAACCTCTTGATGCCGTTGACGCAGAGCGATCATAGCTGCTTGGTGCAGAAGAAGTGGCGCTGCCGTTATTGCTATAACGTGTAGCCGTATGTCTGCGGTTGCTGTAAGAACCATTGCCGTAAGATGCAGAGGTGTCGCCGCCACGAGAAGCACCCAAAGTGGTAGATGAGCGGTTATACTCAGTGACAGAAGAGCGCATGTTGCTGTTGGCGAGGCGTCCGTTGACGGTGTTGCGTCCACGGAGGGTAGGTCCTGCGGTGTAGTTGCCATTGCTGTTGGTGAAGCCTACGCGAGCGCCATTAGCTGCACGATAGCTGCGGTTGGTGCTGGCAGAAGCCAGACGTGATGAGCTGCCACCATCGCCTCTCCAGCCACCACGGTGAGCGAAGTGTCCACCGAAGTTGTTACGGCTTGAACCACGGTGTGATGAGCCTGTTGCATAGTTGTAGACAGGTCCGCTGTAGTATCCGTCGTAATAGCAGAAGTCATGGTAGTGTGGATTTGGTGAATAGAATGGAGAGTACCAGCCACCATACCAGCCTGAGTAATAGCCAAAGCTCCAGCCACCATACCAATTGCCCCAGTGGAACCCGAAGCTTGGGGTCACATACCACCATGGATCATAGTAGCAGTAATCCCAGTAGAATGGGTCGTAGTAGGCTACGTCATACCATGGGCTATAGCGATAATAACCGAAGAATGGATTGTGGAAACGACGGATCAGATCGGTGAAATGATACTGCTCAACCAGTACGACGGTATCACGGATTACCTTGAAACCGTTAGCATCGGCACCTTTCAGAATGTTTTTGTTGCCTGGTACTTTGATGGTATCGCCTTTCTCATCAATTATATTATAATAGAATGGTGCTTCTTCGCTGAACTCCACGACGTCAGACATGGCAGCAGAAGTTTCCTTACCGCGGCGGTTATAATCGTCAAGGTTCCAGTCGTTATTAGCATTGGTTGACCATTCATCAGCTACATTCTCCGCATAGATTGCCTCTTTCTTGGCCTTCTTGTCGGCTTTCTTGCTGAAGTAAATGTCATCGTCCTGCGCCTGTACGTTGATGGCAGCAGGAAGGGTTGCTGCGAGCGTAAGAGCTGCAAAAATAAAACGCTTCATCATAGGTCTATTTATTTAAAAGGTTGGTTTGGTTTTCAACTTTTAGATGGTAAAATTTCAACAAGGTTTAAAAAATGTTGAAATTTGATGCAAAGATAGAAATAATTTTGTACCTTTGCACCGAAATTAAGCGATTTAACATTTTTTTCTGCCAATATTTCACTGAATGTCTGTTTTTAACCAACGAAAAAGATAGAAAATGAATTATATCGAAGTCACCCTAAAACCTAATCCCTGTTCGGAGGAGCTCTGCGATGTGCTGGCAGCACTGCTGGCACCTCTCGGCTTTGACTCTTTCTCGACCGAACCAGATTGCCTCAAGGCCTACATCATACAGAACCAGTGGGAGCCATCGGCGCTTGATGCACTGATCCTCGATCTGCCTATCGAAGATGTCTCTGTCCGCTGGGAGGCCGGCGTCGTAGAGATGGAGGACTGGAACCAGACCTGGGAGCAGAGCCAGCAGTTTGAGCCGATCATCGTGCAGCATCCGGTCGATGCAGCCACGGTCTGCTGCGTGCATAGTCCTGCCGCGGCGGCTGACCAGTTGCCAGCGTGCCGCTATGAGGTGATCATTGACCCTAAGATGTCGTTTGGCAGTGGCACACATGAGACGACATCGCAGCTGCTTGAGGAGATTCTTCGCCTCTCTTCAAGCAACTGCGAAATTACAAATTGCCAATTACCAATTTCCCAGGTGCTCGACATGGGCACAGGCACCGGCGTCCTGGCCATCCTGGCGGCCGAAGTAGGTGCGGAGCATGTGCGGGCAATAGAGATTGATGACTGGGTGGCCGATAACGCCAAGGACAATGTCCTGCTCAATGGCTTGGCCAGCAAAGTCACTGTGGAGTGTGGCGACGCCTCGCTGCTCACCGAGGGGCCTACCTACAGCCTCGTCCTGGCCAATATCAACCGCAATGTGCTGATCAATGACATGGCCCGATATGCCAGCGTCATGCTGCCTGGCGCGACCCTGCTGATGAGCGGATTCTACGAGGAGGACGTGCCGGCAATCCGCGAGTGTGCCGAGGGCTTAGGCCTGAAATATAATGACCACCGCAGTCGTAACAACTGGGTGGTCATCCGATTCACGAAATAATCTCATTTACTTGCGAATACCATACAGGTAGCCGAGGAGCGCCATCTTGCCGCGCATGGTCTCACGTGGAGTGAACTCGCCGTTGACCCAGAGATAGCGCTGGTTGAAGAATGACTCCTGCTGAGGCCAGCCGCCGTCATACCAGCTTGGGTAGCAGCGGTTGAGCAGGATACGTGCGTCACCGCCATTGTTAGGCGACCAGGTCTCTGTGCCGTTGAATGGCGTCTGGCCAGGATGTGACTCCGGCGTACCGTCATTACGTCCGGTGGTGTAGCAGTCGGTGATGTGACGCTCACCCAGGCCAGTCATCTCTACTGTGTTCGATGGATTACGGCCGAGGCCCCAGCCTGCTTCGAGGTACATAGCCTTCTCGAGCTGCTGGCGGCGAGCCTTATCATTGCCGCTGATGTAGTGAGCCATCATGACGAGCTGTAGGTTCTCAGATACCTGCCAGCGTGGGTCGTTGGCTGCACGGCGTGATGGGCGGAGGGCTGTGTACTTGACGTTATTCTCATCTGCGTGCCAGTTGACGCTGGCCTTCATATTCTGATAGAGCTCAGGATAGTGACGCTCGCGTGGGCATGCCAGATAAGCCGCGGTGGCCCAGATCTGATAGTAGGTATCCTTGTGATCCTTGTTGAAGATCATCGAGGTGCCGTTCTTGATCTTGCTCTCATCGGCCATGACCTTCTCCCACTCAGTGTCGCCCGTCACATTATAGAGGAATGCAGCGGCCATCTGGCGGAAGTCGCGGCCGCGCATACGGGCGCTACCTACGTCCTGCAGGTCGTCGAGCTGCTGGTTCTCCTGGCGTGAGGCAAAGCGGAAGGCCTTGATAGCCTCGTCGGTATAATACTGACACAGAGAGTCCTGACCGGCAATACGGAGCGCCTCGGCCGTAATGGCGCAGTTAGCGGCATTGGCCCACGCTGCCATTGTGGTGCAACCTGCCTGGAACATGATGGTCCACTCGGTCGATGGGTTGGTGACGCCCTGAGAGTATGCCTCGCCGTCGCGGATCGAGAGGAAGAAATCCACCTCATTGCGCGCCTCGTCAATGATATCTGGGATGCCGTTGCCGCTCTCGCGGATGGTCAGGTTGTCGTCTGCGATGCGTCCGTTGGTCAGGATAAATGGCAGGAGCATGTCGTAGATGTTGCTGACATGAGCCAGGTGACGATCCCAGTCGAAGGCGTCAGAGTGTCCACCCGTCACAATGGTGTTGACTGGGCTGCCAGGCAGGCGGTGCTTCCAGAATTCAGACCTCAGCGCTGGTTTGAAATGTGGCTCATCCCACACGTCACCGCCGATCTTGCGCCAGTCAGGATGCCAAGGCTGCAGGTCGGTCTTATAGACGGTGAATCCCACTGGGTCGACCTCTGGCACAAAGCGTGGCTGGCGTGGCGCTGGCACGACCTTAGGGTCAATAGGCTCACCCAGACGCATATAGTAGTAGCCACGTACGGAGTAGCGGAATGGCTGGTAGTAGACATCATTGTTGATGTCAAAGTCCATCGAGCAACCTACGTCCTCTACAACGAGACGGTAGCGACCAGGAGCGCTCTCGCGGAAGTCGATGTTCCAGACATCCGAGCCGGTCATATTCTTCTTGTTAGCCTCCTGCTCAAAGGCCGAAGCCTCCTTCCAGAAACCTACCTTGCCGACGGTCTTCTTCTTGCCGGTCTTCACATTATATAAATATACATTACGGCCTTCGAACGCCTTGTAGTCGCGCTGTCCGCCCTCGCCGAGCCAGAGATAGAGGTCAGCGGCCTTGACAGCCTCTGTTGGCTGATAGCCCAGGATATTGACGTGCACGGCCTCTGACTGCGAGGTCCAGATGTCGAACTTCACCTCAGCGTCCTTGGCATCACTGCCCACACCTTCTGGGATAGACACGCGATAGGTGCATCCCTGCTTCATCGACTGAGGCAGGCGCAGGAAGATCCAGTGGTCGAGCTCGCTGCTGAGCGTGTTGTCTGTGTTCATAGGCTTCGACTTGCGATAGGCCTCTACTGCCACCTGCTGGCCGTAGGTCTTGTCGTTGGCCGATGAGATGGTCCAGCCAGTGGCCTTAGTCGCAATAGCTGCGTCGAGGCGTGGGCCGAAGACTTTGAGTGTGTCGTCGCCTGGTGAGAACGAGTGGCCGAGGTAGGCGCTCGGGCCGGTTGCATCATCACGATAGCGCACCTCGCCGTCGCGGAAGTGCACCATCAGGTAGTCTTTGTCAATGACCTTGACACCTAATAGCTTGGTTGCAGATACGTCCTGCGGAGCAATGGCGGCAAGCGCCAGGAGCGCGGCAGGGATTAGGGGTTTAATTCTCATGATAGTTTTATTATTTGGTAAATATTTTTCTTAGTTAGTTTTCTTCATTCCCTTCCAGATCAGATACCCTCCGATCAGCACAAAAGGGATGCTGAGCAGCTGCCCCATATTGAGCACCATGTCCTCCTCAAACGCCTCCTGTACATTCTTCAGGTACTCGATAAAGAATCGTGTGCCAAAGATGCCGATCAGGAAGCAGCCGAAGATCACGCCATTGCGCTTGCCTGCATCGGTGAACTTATAGAGGCTGTAGCAGACCACGAAGACCAGCACGTAGCACAGCGCCTCATAGATCTGTGTAGGGTGTGACGGATTGCAGTAGATCGGCTCAGCGCCACGCTCCCAGGCGTGGATATTCTGCACGAAGCGCGTGCCCCAGGGGAGGGAGGTCTCATGTCCGTAGATCTCGTGGTTGAAGAGATTGCCCATACGGATGAGCGCCGCCACAGGAGCCACCGCGATCGAGAGACGGTCGAGCAGCCAGAGCTTGTTGAGCTTGTCCTTGCTGGCGTAATACATCACCGCTGAGATGACGCCGATCGTGCCGCCGTGACTGGCCAGACCGCCCTTCCACGTCTTGAAGATCTCCAGCGGATTGGCCAGATAGTACCCCGGGTCATAGAACAGGCAGTGACCCAGTCGCGCACCTACCAGCGTGCCGACAAAGCAGGCGAGAAAGAGATAGTACACACGCTCTGGATTGAGACCTTCGCGCTGATAGACCCACTCCATGATCTTGACTCCAAGGGCAAAACCGATGATGAACATGAGTGCATACCAGCGAAGGGAGAATCCTCCGACAAGCGGGATGTCTTCGGGTACGGAAAAGAGGATAGGCTTAGCGCCCCAAGTAATTTCTGCTAACATTTTAGAATCGTTTTTATGCTGCAAAGATAAAGGAATTTGAGCAAAAAACAAAATTTTGCCAACAATAATTGGCGAATTTAGTTTTTGACTTGCTGTTGCTACGGGAAAAGTCTTCTAAAGCAGGAGTTATGAGTCCTCGCGAACTGTAATGACACCGTCTGCCGTCTGGATCTGGAGTGTGGCTCCTGGAGGTACTTGTGAGGCAGAGCGGACTGCATGACCGTTGAACCGTGTGATGGTGAAGCCGCGCTTCAGGAGGTTGTCTGGTTGCGCCATCTGGATAGTTCGTTCGATGTATGAAAGTTTCTGCTGGTCATTCTGCAGGCGTTGTGTGCAGAGAAGTCTGATGCGCTCTCCTGTCAGTGTTAGGTGATTGATCTGCTGTCCGAGGGCGATGTGTGTACTACGGACGAGGTTAATCATGCGATGCAGTTGTAACTGCTCTTTCTCAATACGTCCACGTGTATGGTCAATGATTGCCTCCTGTATCTGTTGCAGTGAGCTCAACTGCTGATAGAGTGTATCAATGAGCAAAGCCGCTGCCGCTGTCGGTGTTTTCACCGAGGTGTGTGCAACATGGTCAAGGACGGTCTGGTCACGATCATGTCCGATACCCGTGATAACAGGGAGTGGAAAGTTGGCAATGTTGAGCGCCAGCTCGTAGCTGTCAAATGAAGCCAAGTCGGCAGATGCGCCTCCTCCTCGGATGATGACAACGACATCGAACAGGTCTTCATTGAGTGCGATGCGCTCTAAGGCGCTGATGACCGATGCTTCGGTCTGCTGTCCTTGCATGATGGCGGGGAAGAGATGTGTGTAGAAACAGAGTCCCCACTCGTTGTCGTACAGTTGGTGACAGAAATCGCCATAACCGGCAGCTCCTTCTGCGCTGATGATAGCGATGCGCTGTGGCCTGGAAGGAAAAGACAGCTCACGGTTCATGTCAATAACGCCATCCTGTTTCAGCTGAGCCAGGATTTCGATGCGTCGACGGGCCATTTCTCCTAAGGTGTAGGTAGGATCGACATCGAGGATGTTGAGGCTATAACCGTAAGCCTCGTGCATGGAGACTTCGACCAGAAGCATTACCTTCAGGCCGCTCTGGAAGGCCTGCCCAGTCTGCTGTTGGAAACTATCGCGTAACAGCCACCAGCGGTTGGCCCAGATGTGTGCATTGGCAAAAGCCAGCATCGTGCCGCGCTTTGGATCTTTCTCGACCAGCTGCATATAGCAATGACCGTTGTTGGCGACACGTACGTCGCTAAGTTCGGCGGTAATCCAGATAGGTTCATAGAACGTCTCATTGATGACGCTCGCGACCTGCTGGTTGAGTTGCTGTAGGCTGATGGCTTCCATTCGTCTGATAGGTCACGATTAGAGTGTCTGCATGTCGTTGAGCTTCTTGTAGTATCCGCCGAGTGCAATGAGCTCCTCGTGCGTACCACGCTCTACGATCTCGCCTTCATGCAGGACACAGATCTCGTCGGCATTCTTGATGGTGCTGAGGCGGTGGGCGATGGCGATGGTGGTGCGGCTCTTCATGAGGCGCTCCAGAGCTTCCTGGACGAGACGCTCCGACTCGGTGTCGAGCGCTGAGGTAGCTTCGTCGAGGATGAGGATCGGAGGATTCTTGAGGATGGCGCGAGCGATGCTGAGGCGCTGGCGCTGACCACCTGACAGGCGGCCGCCACGGTCGCCTATCATGGTGTCATAGCCATGTTCGGTCTCCATGATGAAGTCATGAGCGTTGGCGATACGAGCTGCGGCCTCGACCTCCTCCATGGTGGCATTGGCCTTGCCGAAGGTGATATTGTTATAGATGGTATCATTGAAGAGGATGGCCTCCTGATTGACATTGCCGATGAGTGAGCGCAGGTCGCTGATGCGGACGGCACGGACGTCCTTGCCATCGACCAGGATCTGACCGTCAGAGACGTCGTGGTAGCGTGGGACGAGATCGACCAGCGTAGACTTGCCTGAACCCGACTGACCGACCAAGGCAATGGTCTTGCCCTTAGGGACGGTGAGGTTGATGTGCTTGAGGACTATCGTGTCGGAGTTCTGGTAGTGGAAGCTGACGTTGCGGAATTCGATCTCTGACTCAAGGGTAGAGAGCGGCTCTGGCTTCTCAGGGTCGGTGAGGTTGTTCTCTGCCTTGAGGATCATGTCGATACGATCCATTGAAGCGAGGCCTTGCGGTACGTTGTAGAACGCCTTGGAGAACTCCTTGAGCGGATTGATGACGCTATAGAGGATGACCAGATAGTAGATGAACATGGCTGCGTCGATGGTGGAAGTGCCATCGAGGATGAGCCAGCCGCCGAACCAGAGGACGACGACGATGAGGACGGTACCCATGAACTCTGACATAGGGTGAGCCGAAGACTGGCGGATGGCCATGGAATTCATCGAACCGCGATAGAGGGTATTGGTCTTGGTGAAGCGATCCATCATCTTATGCTCTGCCAGGAAGGCCTTGATGACGCGGAGGCCACCCAGGGTCTCGTCGAGCTCGGTCATGATGTCACCCCACTGATCCTGCACCAGCTTCGAACTACGCTTGAGCTTGCGTGAGACGCTACCCATGATCCAACCGGCAATCGGGATGAAGAGGATGACGAAGATGGTGAGCTTCCAGCTGAGCAGGAACATTGAGAAGAAGCAGACGAAGATGGCGATAGGAGACTTGATGAGCATATCGACCGAAGAGGTCAAAGCTGTCTCAACGACCTGGATATCTGCACTCATACGAGCTGTGATGTCGCCTTTGCGCTCCTCGCTGAAGAAGGAGAGTGGCAGGTGCAGCACCTTGTCATAGACCTCCAGACGGATATCCTTGACGATACCGGTGCGGAAAGGAATCATGACGGCCGAAGACGCGAAATATGCCGCTGTCTTGATGGCAGTCATGACGATGAGGATGATGCCCATGAGCATGAGCGTATAGAAGGCTCCGCGCTCGTCGATGAGCGTAGAGACATACCAGTAGGCGTTGTTGATGGCGATGTCCTTGAAGTCGTCAATACCGTTCCATTCCCAGGCCTGGAAGGTATAGACCTGCCGGTCGATCTGGAAAAGGATCTGAAGGATTGGCACCAGAGCGGCGAATGAGAAGATGTTGAGCCACTGGCTGACGAAATTGAGTATTACCGACCAGGCCAGAAGGTGCTTGTACGGACGGATGTATCGGCCAATGACCTGGAAAAACTGTTTGATCATAACTGAATTTTATATTTGCTGATGCGGGTAGACTGCATTTCGGCTGGGACGATGCGCTTGACGACGTCGGCGATGATGTTGAGCATGCGCTCACGCATATAGTCGCGACGGATGACCAGCGAAATGGTGCGGAAGAAGCGTGGCCCCTGGATAGGACGCAGGTTGCGCTGCTGATCGGGGGTGAGTGCCAGACGGAAAAGTTCTGGCAGGAGAGTGCAGCCGCCATTGGTATCGACCAGCTGGATGAGCGTGGAGAGGCTGCCATGGTCGAAGGTGGTGGTGTGGAAATTCTCGCGGTGTATGTAGCTGGAAAGCTGCTGATAGTGGTCGTGGAAGGCTCTCAGCGCCCACATGTCGCTGCCCATGAGATCCTCAGGACGTACCCACTCGCGCTGCCAGAGTGGCGAGGCTTGTGAGGCGTAGAGCATGAAGCGCTCGTTGTAGAGCTCGATCTCCAGAAGGTTGGTGTCCTGGATGTCGACGTTTGAGACCAGGATCATGTCGAGTTCTGCACGTTGCAGTTTCTCTATCAATATGGGTGCATAGTCTTCGGTAACTGTGGTGGTGACATTCGGATATAGCGCCTTCATTTGTCGCGCCATATAAGGATATAAATAAGGAGAGACCGAAGGGATGATGCCGATGAACAGGCTGCCACGGTCGGCGTCCTTCTCACTCTGCACCATGTCTCGTAGCTGCTGCGAGTTGTGCAGGATGACACGGGCCTGTGAGATGAGTTTCTTGCCGAGGGTAGTAGGTTCAATCGGATGTTTCGAGCGGTCAAAGATAATGACGTCGACCTCCTGCTCAAGCTTGGCTATCGTAGAGCTGAGCGTTGACTGTGTGACGCCACACGCGGTGGCGGCATTGACAAAGTGCCTATGCTCATCGACTGCTACGATATATTCCAATTGCTGAAAAGTCATTTCTTATGATCGCTGTTTTTAAATCTATTTTTGTCGTTCTTCTTTTGCCTAAATTTTACATACTTAAGGATACTCAGAACAACATTATTGATTTTTATCGATGCAAAGATAGAAAAAATCTGTTTGCTTTGTTCAAAACTTTTCCGTAAATTTGCAGCCGCAATATAAAAAACACCTTGGTTTGTATGGTTTTGATACATTCGAGTGTGAAAAATTGCAGATAATTACCTTATACTATATAAATATATATAAACCCAATGATCCAGAAAGTAATTAAGCGCGACGGCCGTACCGTCGACTTCAACTTCAGCAAAATCGAGGATGCCATCCGTAAGGCCATGTCGGCTTCGGATAAGGGTATCGATGCTATCCTTGCTGCTACTATTGCCGATAAGATCTCTAAGGAAGGCGATGCTTTGATGACCGTGGAGGCCATCCAGGATCGCGTGGAGGAGGCGCTCATGGATTCTGAGCGTAAGGAAGTGGCTCGTATCTACATCTCTTATCGTAACTCTCGTACCACAGCTCGCCGCGCCAAGACCCGTGAGATTTTCGAAAGCATTATCGGTGCTAAGAACAATGATATCACCCGTGAGAATGCCAACATGAATGCCGACACTCCTGCCGGTATGATGATGAAGTTCGCCAGCGAGAGTACCAAGCCTTTCGTCGACGCATATCTGCTTGATGATGATGTCAAGGAGGCTGTCAAGCGTGGCTATCTCCATATCCATGATAAGGACTATTATCCTACCAAGTCGCTCACTTGTGTGCAGCATCCATTGAACACCATCCTGCAGCATGGCCTGAAGGCTGCTCATGCCGAGAGTCGTCCAGCCAAGCGTATCGAGACCGCTTCGGTACAGGCTTGTATCAGCCTTGAGACTGCACAGAATGAGATGCATGGTGGTCAGGCTATTCCTGCGCTCGACTTCTATTTCGCTCCATTCGTCCGCATGACCTATCAGGAGGAGGTGCGCAAGCTCGAAGTCTATGAGGAGAAGTCATTTGCCGAGCTGCTCGATGCTCCTGTCAAAGACTATATCAAGAAGGAACTGGTTGGAATCTCTGGCATTGAACGTATCAAGCAGCAGGCTATCAACTGCACCGTGTCTCGTGTTCATCAGGCTATGGAGGCTTTCATCCACAATATGAATACCATCCATTCGCGTGGCGGTAATCAGGTAGTATTCTCATCTGTCAACTACGGTACGGATACTTCTGCAGAGGGACGTTGTGTGATGCGAGAATTGCTGCACAGCACATACGAGGGTGTCGGAAACCACTCTACTGCGATCTTCCCAATCCAGATCTGGAAGAAGAAGCGTGGTGTGAACTACCTGCCAGAGGATCCTAACTATGATCTCTATCAGTTGGCATGTAAGGTTTCTGCTCGTCGTTTCTTCCCTAACTTCCTCAACCTTGACGCTACCTATAACTATCATGAGGAGTGGCGTGCTGATGATCCTGACCGTTATCTGAATGAGGTGGCTACTATGGGTTGCCGTACTCGTGTCTTTGAGAACCGTTTCGGCAAGAAGACTTCCATCGGCCGTGGCAACCTGTCTTTCTCGACCATCAATATCGTAGCTTTGGCTATCGAGTGTATGAGCGAGCCTTCACAGGAGAAGCGTATCGAGGTATTCATGCTTCGTCTCAATGAGCTCTGTGAACTCACGGCTAAGCAGTTGCATCAGCGCTATGAGTTCCAGAAGACCGCTTTGGCTAAGCAGTTCCCTCTCGTGATGAGCTGTCTCTGGAATGGTTCTGACAAGCTCAAGCCAACAGACACTATCGCGCCGGTAATTAATCAGGGTACATTGGGTATTGGCTTTATCGGTCTGGCAGAGGCTTTGAAGGCGCTCGTCGGTAAGCATCATGGTGAGAGTGATGAGGCTCAGAAGTTGGGTCTGAAGATCATCGGCTTCATGAAGAAGAAGGCTGATGAGTTCTCTGATCGTTATCAGCATAACTACTCAATTCTGGCAACTCCCGCAGAGGGCCTTTCTGGCCGATTCACCAAGATTGACCGTAAGCGCTACGGTATTATCCCAGGCGTTACCGATCGTGACTATTATACTAACTCTAACCACGTGCCTGTATATTACAAGTGCTCTATCCGTCATAAGGCTGAGGTTGAGGCTCCATACCATGATCTGACTCGTGGTGGCCATATCTTCTATGTGGAGATCGATGGCGACGCTACTCATAACCCAGAGACCATCTGCAAGGTAGTGGATCTGATGGATCAGCTCAATATGGGCTATGGCTCGGTCAATCACAACCGTAACCGTTGTATGGACTGCGGACACGAAGATGCTATCGAGGGTGAGGAGATATGCCCAGAGTGCGGAAGCCATAACCTCGACCGTCTGCAGCGTATCACCGGTTATCTGGTAGGTACTACCGATCGTTGGAATTCTGGTAAGCTGGCTGAGCTCAAGGATCGTGTGACCCACTCTTAAAGACTTTTCATCGGTCAGGATGTCTGACCGGAATAATAATTTTGTTTTATTCTTTAACAGTTAATCTTTTACTACTATGAACAAAAAATGGATTTGTACAGTTTGCGGTTATGTCCATGAAGGACCAACCCCACCAGAGCGTTGTCCACAGTGTAAGGTTCCTGCTTCTAAGTTCAAGGAACTCGAGGTGCAGGAGGGCGGCATTCAGTTCGTTCAGGAGCATGTCATTGGCATTGCTAAGGAATATGGCGTTGATGAGGAAATGATCAAGGATCTCAACGCTCACTTCATGGGTGAGTGTACCGAGGTAGGTATGTACCTGGCTATGAGCCGTCAGGCTGATCGTGAGGGATATCCTGAGGTCGCTGATGCTTTCAAGCGCTACGCTTGGGAGGAGGCAGAGCATGCTGCTAAGTTTGCAGAGCTCCTCGGTGATGTAGTTTGGGACACCAAGACCAACCTTGAGAAGCGTATGAACGCTGAGGCTGGCGCTTGCGAGGATAAGTTCCGCATCGCAAAGAATGCTAAGGCTAAGGATTGGGATGCTATCCATGACACCGTACATGAGATGGCTAAGGACGAGGCTCGTCATGGTAAAGGCTTCGAGGGTCTCTACAATCGCTATTTCAAGAAGTAATTGAAACAGTCCGTCGGTCAATAATCTTTATTAAATATAATAATGAGGATCTCCCTGTTTCAACAGGACATTGCATGGCTCGATCCTGAGGCGAACTACCTCAAGATCGAGTCTGTTCTTGCGTCCCATCCAGATACTGATTTGCTGGTAATGCCAGAGATGTGTTCGACTGGTTTTGTTACTAATCCTTCTGCCGGACAGATTGAGAAGCCAGAAAACGTGGAGTCACGACTGAAAGCGTTGGCCGAGAAGTATAACACCGCGCTCTGCGGCTCCTTTGCCGTAGAGACAGCTGAGTGCAATCGCAACCGCTGCTACTTTGTGACGCCAGAAGGTGAGGTGCATTATGCTGATAAGCACCATCTGTTCTCTCCAGGTGGGGAGGCAAAGGGTTATAAGGCTGGTGAAAAGAAGTGTATCGTGACGTGGCGTGGTCTCCGCTTCCTGCTGCTTGTCTGCTATGATCTGCGTTTCTGTGTCTGGTCGAGGATTACCGATGCAGATCCTTACGATGTGATGGTGTGTGTGGCCAACTGGCCTTCTCAGCGTCAGCTCGCCTGGAGTACCTTGCTCCCTGCCCGTGCCATTGAGAACCAAGCGTATGTGCTGGGTGTGAACCGTGTGGGACAAGACGATTTATGTCCGTATAGCGGTGGCACGGTAGCCATCCATCCATACGGACATATTGTTGCTCAATGCGAGGACAACCAGGAAGGTGTCTGCACTTTTGAGCCGGATATCGAAAAACTGAAGGACTTCAGGAAGAAATTCCCGAGCCAGGTCGATGCAGATAAGTTCGTGATTATACCAGATCACGCTTCTTGAAGAAGACGTAGGCAATAATAGAAATAACTGCCGTCGCGATGAGAATCCACGCGAATGCCGGATTCCATTCCTCCATGCCATTCGGTACGTTCATGCCAAAGAAACCACTGACAGCCGCCGGAATCATCAATATGATGGTGATGGCGGTGAGTCGTTTCATGATGACGTTCAGGTTGTTGGAGATGATCGAAGAGTATGACTCACGCTGGCGCTCCAAGACTTCAGAGTAGATATTGGCCGTAGCGTAAGCCTGTTGCAGCTCGATCTCTACATCGTCGAGCAGATCCTCGTCGTAAGGCAGGTGGCGCAGGTGCTTCTTCAGTCGCACCATAACGACCTCGTTGCCTCGCATGGAAGTGACAAAGTATACGAGGAATTTCTCGATGCGCATCATCTTCTGCAGCTGCTCATTCTCCATAGAGTCCTCAAGGGCGTCCTCGGCCTGTTTCATCATGGTGTTCATCTGCTTCAGGTACTTCAAGTACCAGACGGAACTGCTTAGGAAGATGGAAAGCATCAGGTCATAACGGATACGTTCCTCGATGTTCTTACGGATGGTGTAGCGGATGAAGTCATCGATCATCTCTGTCTTGTAATAACAGATGGAGATAAAGATCTGACCATGCACGAGCAACGCCAATGGAATGGTCGAGAATACCGGATTGCCATCCTCGTCGAACTCCTTGTTCGGTACGCGGATGAGAGTCATCAACCAGCCTGATTCGCTCTCGGTACGAGGTCTCTCTTCAGTATCCTCTACGTCCTGGATAAAATCCATTGGTGCACCAAAGCGGCTCTCCAGATCTCCCAGTTCCTCCTGTGTAGGCTGAGTGACCTGAATCCAGCAATCAGACTCCCATTCGGGCAACTGACGGAATCCATCTTTACACTTCCAGTATTCAGTCATGATTATGCTCTTTTTCGCGGCAAATTATGCCAATTTATAACTTAATGCGCCGCGAAAATAATCTTTTTTTCTTAAAGTCGGTCTAAATATGTAGAAAAATCGTTATTTTTGCACCGATTTTGTCTTAGTTGCAACTTTTTTGCTCCTCTTTTGTAATAAGATACGCATGAACTGGACTCCTCAAATACGCGATTTCATTGCCGCTCATCAAAATGATGATACGGCAAAATTGCTGTTTGCGGCACATCGTTATCCAGAGGTCGACATGCCCTTTGTGGTGGAGCAGATCGAGGCCAGAAAGCGCCTGCGGACCAAGCTGCCTGAGTGGTTCGCTAACTCGGATCTGATCATGAGCGGACGTATTCCTGCTGAGCAGTGCAGCTCGGAGCAGACGGCTCGTTTCAAGCGTTCTGTGATGGGGAACGACGTCCATTCGCTCTGTGATATGACGGGTGGCATGGGTGTGGATTTCTGGTATATGTCCAGAGGCTTGGAACACGCTATCTATACTGAACGTCAGGAGGCGCTCTGCTTTGCGGCGCGTCACAATTTTGAGGTACTTAGTTCAGCTGAGGCTTCTGCTGATCTATCTGCAACGATAACGGAGATAGAGGTGCGAGAAGGTTATTCAACCGAGATGCCCGTCCCTGATGTCGACGTGATTTATCTCGACCCGGCTCGTCGTTCCACTGATGGCTCGCGTATCTATGAGATTGAGGATTGTGAGCCGAATGTCATCTCATGGCAGGATGAACTCTTGAAGCATTGCCGCCGCCTGATTGTCAAAGTTTCTCCGATGGCGGATATTTCGCGTACTATTGCCCGTATGAAATATGTATCTGATATTTATGTGGTTTCGGTGCGTAATGAGTGTAAGGAACTACTGATCGTACAACAGCAGGATGCAACTTCGATACGAGTGCATTGTGTCGATTTCTTGCCGCAGAAGACCGTTACTTTTGACTATGATTTAGCATCCTCTTATCTGCCAGAATATAAAGGCGGAATTATGGATGGGAAATTTTTCTATGAGCCGGATGTTTCAATCATGAAGGCGCAGGCTTTTGGTCCATTGATCAGCCAGTACAATGTATTTGCGTTGGATAAAGACAGTCATTATTTTATGTCGGAAGAGTTGATTGAAGATTTCCCTGGAAGAGTCTTTGTGATAGATGAGATTATGGAGGCTTCTTCTCGTCAGATGAAACAACTTAAGCGACTCGTTCCACAGGCAAATATTGCCACGAGAAACTTCCCGCTGTCTCCAGAAGAACTGAAGAAGAAAACGGGAATCCGCGACGGTGGAGAGATCTATCTTTTCGGTACGACACACCGCGAGAAGGGAAATGTATTGATACGTTGCCATAAAGTGGACGCTCGAAACAACTAACTTGATAAGAAAATGCTTAGAAACTCAATATTCGTCAGGGTTGGAGTGATGATACTCGTTTTGATTATCACCTTGCCGCTTGTTGCCAAACCGAAGAAAAATGTCGAACCAACCGTGGAGCAGTTACTGCAGGGATTGGGTGAGACCGCTCCTGCGCGTTGGCCACAGGGAATGCCATTCATCTATTTGAATGACCGTGTCGATATGACGCTGATGCCGGAGGTGCCATTAGTGGAAGCAGATACATTGCCGCAGAAAGGTACGGTGTGGTACTACGACTCGATGGTGAGCGAGGAGGACTGGATGGGGCAGGAGCTGCTCCAGTTGCGTTTCCTGTCGCCACAGGGTAGAGCCTATCGCTTCAGCACTGGCCGACCGATGACGGCGGTGTCCGATACGACCTATCGCCCGGTCATCACATGCATGTATCCGCAACAGTTGATTGAGAAAATTGATGAGATATTTCGTGCGCGTACATTATATATATTAATAAATGATGACCGTCTGACTTACCCTGCCGATACGGTCTCCGATCAGCGCCACGAGAAATTTGTCCCAGTCATGATCGATTCTGTATGCTATGGCACCGAGATTGCACCCCTCCGTTTCTGTTTCCACAACGGAGAGGAGGCAGGTTGGGCCGATACTTCCTTGCCTAGTGCCAGGGAACTATCAGTGGCTATGCCTATCGGACGTTTCTTCTCGACGACCGATCCTTACCTCCTGCATCCGGACATTACTCCGGAGATCTGGCAGAAAATCCAATGGAGCCAGGTGCAGCTCGATATGACGGCCGAGGAGGTCCGTCTGTCATGGGGACGTCCGTCGAAGGTAGAACGCGGCGCTTCGCGCTCGGGCATGATGGAGCTTTGGTACTATAGCAATAATCGCATTCTTCAGTTCTGGGATGGGCGATTGAGCAAAATGGGAATCCTGTAATAAACTATTGATATGACCAAGAAAGAACGCTACGCCGGAATCATTGAGTACTTCCTGCAGAATAATCCGAATGCTGAGACCGAGTTGCATTATCATAATCCTTTTGAGCTTCTCGTGGCTGTGATCTTGTCTGCTCAGTGTACGGATAAGCGTGTCAATATGATTACTCCGGATCTGTTGCAGGCTTTTCCGTCGGCTCAGAAGATGTCTGAGACTACCGAAGATGAGATTTTCGAGTATATCAAGTCGGTCTCTTATCCTCGCAATAAGTCAAAACATCTGTTAGGAATGGCACAACGACTCGTCAATGAATATGGCGGAGAGGTGCCCGAAGACTATGACGCGCTGCTGAGCCTGCCGGGTGTCGGACGTAAAACGGCCAATGTGATGGCTTCTGTGATCTGGAATAAACCTAAAATGGCAGTAGATACGCACGTTTTCCGTGTGTCAAATCGCATTGGATTGACCAATAATAGCCGTACTCCTCTCGAAACGGAGAAGGAATTGACCAAGAATATTCCTGAAGAGTACATTCCTTTGGCTCATCATTGGCTGATTTTGCACGGAAGATATGTTTGCACGGCTCGCTCTCCAAAGTGTGAGGCTTGTGGAATTACCCAATTTTGCAAGGCGAGGTCCCTTAAATGCAAGCTCTAAATGGCAACATAGAGGGTAAGAACCCCCAAAAAAGGCGAAAAAAACGCTTTTTTCAAAAAAAGTCACAAAATAATTTGGAAGGGATTTAAAAACCCGCTATCTTTGCACCCGCTAAAACGATAAAACGCAAGTTCAATGGTTTTAGCACACGATCTTTGAAAGAGTGAAATCTTAATCAACCATTTAGGTAAGATAGTAGTACAAAACCTAGTCAATTCAAACAAGTCTATAAGTCCTTCGGGACATATAAACGATAAAAAATACAACGAAGAGTTTGATCCTGGCTCAGGATGAACGCTAGCGACAGGCCTAACACATGCAAGTCGAGGGAGAAGTCTTCGGACTGAAACCGGCGCA
>JAZRVB010000050.1:0-18931 GCA_045598885.1 Bacteroidales bacterium | reverse complement strand
TTGATACCCTTAGAACCAAGGGCTGGACCTACTGGAGGTGCAGGATTTGCAGCACCACCCTTAATCTGCAACTTAATCTGTCCACCAATTTCTTTTGCCATTGTGGAATAAAAAGTATTGTGCTAACTGCGTTTCGAACGGATTGGTTTGAGGATCCTCGCGCTAACGTTAGCGGTTAATATTTGCCTAAAACAGTCAAACGGGAATGCTTCTCCCACCCTCGTAACCGGGCGACCAGTACATGCTCCCTTCTGAATTAAGCCTCTTTAATAACTTGATCGAAGTTAAGTTCAAGAGGAGTCTTACGACCGAAGATCTTGACGCTTACCTTCAGTTTCTTCTTTTCATCAGATACCTCCTCGATAACACCATCGAAATCCTTGAAAGGACCATCGTTGACCTTGATAGTTTCGCCAACCATGAAAGTAATCTGTGCCGGTTCGTCCAACTCATTCGTGACGTCCACATTACCGAGCATATCGGCAATCTGATCATCTGGAAGAGGCTCTGGCTTCTTTGTGACACGACCCATGAGGAAGTTTACGACATTCGTTGTATTAGCCAACTGAGCCTGTACCTCACCTACGAGTTTGCAACGTACGAATACATAACCAGAGAAAAGGACTTTCTCCTTGATGACCTTCTTATTACCTCTCTGAGCAACGACCTTCTCTGTAGGAACAATAACCTGCTCTACGAGACCCTCGAAATCACCATTGGCGATCTCCGCATCAAGAAGTTCCTTTACTTTGAGCTCCTTGCCGCTGATTGCACGGAGGCAATACCATCTATACTCTGCTGCCATAGTTAATTACAAATTGTTAATTACTACTTAATTCTAACCGAGTGATTCAATTAGAAATTGACAGAACCAGTATAGATAAGAGGCATCAAAATATTACCGAAAGCCAAATCCATAACAAGAATAACAAGCGCGATAATCACGGAAGCTGACAAAACGACTACCGAGCTGCTTGTAACCTGTGCACGGGTTGGCCAAGAAACCTTATTAACAAGTTCGTTATAAGATTCTTTTACGTAATTGATGATTTTATTCATTTTCTTTTATTATTTATGGCACGGGTGGTAAGGTTCGAACTCACGACACCTGGTTTTGGAGACCAGTGCTCTACCGGCTGAGCTACACCCGTAAATCAAATTACTAATTACGAATTACGAATCACACGGTTGAACCGTAATTTGTAATTCGTAATTAGTAATTCTAATCAGCGAAGATTAGAGAATCTCAGTGATCTGGCCAGAACCTACGGTACGACCACCCTCACGGATAGCGAACTGAAGACCCTGTGACATAGCAACTGGAGTAATCAAAGTTACGTCGATAGAAACGTGATCACCAGGCATTACCATCTCAACGCCTTCTGGAAGCATGATCTCACCAGTTACGTCCATGGTACGGAGGTAGAACTGTGGGCGATAGTTGTTGTGGAATGGAGTATGACGGCCACCCTCTTCCTTCTTCAAAACATAGATCTGAGCCTTGAAGTGATCGTGAGGAGTTACGCTGTTTGGCTTGCAGAGAACCATACCACGCTTAACCTCCTGCTTGTCAATACCACGGAGGAGAAGACCAACGTTATCGCCAGCCTCACCCTGATCGAGGAGCTTACGGAACATCTCAACGCCAGTAACAACGGTGAGTTTGTCAGCACCAAGGCCGAGGAGCTGTACCTGATCACCTACGTGAACGATACCAGTCTCGATACGACCAGTAGCAACGGTACCACGACCAGTAATTGAGAAGATATCCTCGATTGGCATCAAGAAGTCCTTATCAAGAGCACGTGGAGGAAGCTGGATCCAAGTATCACAAGCATCCATGAGCTCCATTACCTTATCCTCCCACTCCTGTACGCCATTGAGGGCGCCAAGTGCAGAGCCACGGATGAATGGAGTATCCTCCTCGAAACCGTACTGATCAAGAAGATCACGCATCTCCATCTCAACGAGATCAAGCATCTCAGCGTCATCAACGCTATCGCACTTGTTGATGAATACAACGAGACGAGGAACGTTTACCTGACGAGCGAGAAGGATGTGCTCACGGGTCTGTGGCATAGGACCATCAGTAGCAGCAACTACGATGATAGCGCCATCCATCTGAGCAGCACCAGTAACCATGTTCTTTACGTAGTCAGCGTGACCTGGGCAGTCAACGTGAGCGTAGTGACGGTTCTGAGTCTGATACTCAACGTGTGCAGTGTTGATAGTAATACCACGCTCCTTCTCCTCAGGTGCGTTATCGATCTGATCGAATGACTTAACCTCAGAAAGACCCTTCTTTGCGAGAACGGTGGTGATTGCAGCGGTAAGAGTAGTCTTACCGTGGTCTACGTGACCGATGGTACCAATGTTTACATGTGGTTTCGAACGGTCAAATTGTTCCTTTGCCATAGTAGTAATTATATTTAAATTGTTTGTATTGTATTGGTCTGAATAATTAAACCCTTGATTTAGAGCCGTCA
Source organism: Bacteroidales bacterium (assembly GCA_045598885.1). Lineage (GTDB taxonomy): Bacteria > Bacteroidota > Bacteroidia > Bacteroidales > UBA3663 > Liminaster. The sequence continues at coordinate 16,445 of JAZRVB010000050.1, read as the reverse complement.
CCGAGAGTTGAACTCGGGACCTCATCCTTACCAAGGATGCGCTCTACCACTGAGCTATGACGGCAGCAGTATTGAGCGGGCAACGAGACTCGAACTCGCAACATTCAGCTTGGAGGGCTGACACTCTACCAATTGAGCTATACCCGCAGTTCGAAAAACCATAGGATTCCCCAAGTTTTGCGGGTGCAAAGGTAGAAAATTTATTTTTAATCACAAAATATTTTTGCGTTTTTTTTAAAATAACCCCCAAAAAAGCAACAAAAATCACTTTTTTGGGGGCCGACTAGTCAAATTTGCATTATTTAAATGTCAATTTAAACCCTAGATAGTGAGTTTATTGACCATCTAATCAGTGTTTTTTCTCTTTTGACTTCAGGATCTGGCGTTCCAAAGCATCCACAGCCTGACTTACGGCATCCTCATAAATCTCAGCCGTCTTTGATGCATAGAACTGCTCGTCGCCGACCTGCACCTTGATACCGATCTCCTTGTTTGCATTATCAGTTGTATTGAGAACTTTCAGCTGAACTTCTGCGATGCGGATATCAGCATGATGTGCTAACTTACCAAGCTTCTTGTTGATGTACTCATTGACAGAAGCAGAAGTCTCGAAATTGACAGATTGAATTGTAACTTCCATAGTAATTCTTTTAAAAATTAATAATGTGTATTTAAGGTCTCTCATTTGGCCCTTGGATGGGCCTGTTTATAATTTTCTATCAAGTCTTTTGGCGTCAGATGTGTGTAGATTTCGGTCGATTCGAGAGAAGCATGTCCGAGCAGCTCCTTCACCGCCATCAGGTCTGCACCTTCAGCCAGCATATTGGTTGCGAACGAATGTCTAAGCACGTGAGCTCCTTTTCTTGGCAACTGATCCAGTTGAGAAAGATACTTATGCGCAATGTTGGTAACCTTCTCGGGAGAAAGTCCGTTTCCATCCATATCCGTAAACAGCATCTCGGTCGGGCCTCCCACTTCTGCATCACGCCGATCTCTATACTGCTCGATCAGTTCCTTCAGTTCCTGTCCGAATGGAATCAGTCTCTGCTTATTGCCCTTACCTTTGGTCACCTTGAGCTGCATGGCGCTGATATCGACATCTGTATCCTTCAGACCTGCAGCTTCGGACCTTCGCATTCCAGTGCTATAAAGAAGATCGATCAGCAGATGGTCTCGTACGCCATCAAAATCCTGTCCATACTCGATCTTATCCAGCAGGAAATCCATCTGCTCCTCAGGAATCCACACCGGCAAAGTTTTCGGCACCTTAGGCGATGGGAGGAGCGTCAATGGATTGGTCTCAATCAGGTCATGCTTTCGCAGATATTTGCAGAAGCTTCTCACACAACTCACTCGTCTCTTGATTGTAGCCACCGACAAATGGTTCTTACCCATCTCAGCCATCCATCCTCTGACCAGATCGAGATCCGGATGCAGAGGGTCGAACTCTCCAGTCCTTCGCGTGATGAAATCTTCATATTCCCCCAGGTCTGAGGCATAGCTACTCATAGTCTTCTCGGAGTAGTTCTTCTCATACCTTATATAATTTAAAAAGGAGATACACTGCGGATGCATGTTGCGAAGATTTGGGATTTGAAGAGATTAGGGGACAATTAAGCATGTGTACGCAGTCGTCGGCCCAAAGGATCCTGCTTCTCTGGCTTGACGAACTTGCGATACAGTTTCAGATAAAGAGGTACGCTCTGATTGATCAGTCGGAACTTATACCTCTCCTTCTTATTCAAATAACTGTTGATCGAAAGCGGATAGTACGGTAACTGCTTATAGTCTCCAGGAAACTCATATTGCCCGCAGTGACAAAGGTTAGACAAAGCCTGCGAGAAAAGATATGACACGCGATTGATGAATACATAGCGGATAGCCGACTCAATCTGTGTATGCTCCATAGCAAAATCCCACAGATGCTGGCAGACGATAAGCAGGTCTCCTGTCCTCTTCGGCTTGGCCGTATTCATGATCGATACCTCACGCTGGTAATAGTTGTAAACAGAGACATCCTCAAAAGCAATACGACGAGCCAGGAAATAAGCACGAGGCGTGAACTCCTGATCTTCATGGAAGATGCCCTCATGAAACTTCAGCGCATAGCGTTCAAGGAATCCTCTGCGATAGATGGCGGCCCACGCTGCAGCAGGCATACTGCACTTGAGCATGAATTGCTCTCCCTTAACAGTCTTACCTCCAGTCTTATCCTCGATCTCATATTTGGTCACCTTACCATCCTCAGATACCAGATTCAAACCGAAACAGAGCACATCGAGGCGCTCCTTCTCGGCACGTTCCAGAAGACGTGGCGCGAAGCAGGCCTCCAGCGTATCATCGCTGTCTACCCACCAGATATAATTACCTTTCGCGGCCTTGAAGCCCGCATTGCGAGCTGCACTCAGTCCCTTGTTGCTCTGATTGACGATCACCACAGGAGCCGTACGCTCGCCAGACTTGGCCTCACGAGACAGAAAGTCATTGAGCTGCTCCATCGAGTCGTCGGTCGTACCATCATTGACCGCGATGATCTCGTAGTCATCCGGACCCAATCCCTGATTTCTGACCGAAGCCAGACATCGGCCGATCCATTTTGACACGTTGTATATCGGGATAATAATACTCAGTCTCATAATACTCAGATTTAGTATTTGTCACTTGCTCCGTCCAATCGGAACACGATACGAAAGGATCCTCCTATCACCTTCTCCGATGGATATGGATAAGGAGTACTCTCTACAAACGGCGTCCACGAAGTACTACTGATCCTGAAGCTGCCAATCTCTGCCGTATGTTCCACATGCTGACCGATGCAGGCGCAGACGTCATAGTCGCCTACCCTCACCAGCCGCAGCGTAGCCGATGCATCTTCTGGCAGTTTCTCAAGCGACACCTCTGCTGGCACGTTGTCTCGCGTCACAAACTCCATCGTCACAGGGAGATCCTGCTTGATGATCTCATTGACACGCGCCTCGATCTCGCTGACCTGCTCATCAGTCGGGCAGACTGCCAGTTCATAGTTGAGCTTGCTCTTCTTGCGCTCGACATGCGAATTACGCGAACGCGGACAACCGAACATCCTGATCATCGTCTGATTGAGGATATGCTCTGCTGTATGCGCTGGCTCATATTCATTCTTATTATGAGCATTGAGGATAGGTTCATTCTCCATAATCTTATTCGAATTTAGATTTCAGGTACTTGGCCGTATATGACTCCGATACCTTACAAAGATCGCGCGGTGTTCCCTGGAATACCAAGGTTCCGCCGGCATCACCGCCTTCCGAACCCAGATCGATGACATGATCTGCACACTTGATAACATCGAGGTTGTGTTCGATGATCACCAGCGTATGGCCTCGCTGTAACAGCAGGTCGAAGGCTTCGAGCAATACTCGTACATCATAGAGATGCAGGCCGGTCGTCGGCTCATCGAAGATAAAGAGCGTATGCTGATCACTTGGCTTCACTTTGTCGAAACCACCCTTCGAACTCTTGCCATCGCACAGATCCGACAGATAGTATGCCAGTTTCACACGCTGGTTCTCACCACCGGAGAGGGTCGATGACGACTGTCCGAGCTTGATATATCCTAAGCCGACCTTCTGCAATGGCAACAGACGGCGACGGATGGCATCGCATCCCTCAAAGAACTCCAGCGCCTCATCGACCGACATATCGAGGACATCCGAGATGTTCTTACCCTTGTAAAGCACCTCCAGCACATCGCTGTTGAAGCGCTTGCCATGACAAGCCTCACACTCCATAACCAGGTCGGCCATAAACTGCATCTCCACCGTAATGGTGCCGTCACCCTTACACTCCTCGCATCGGCCTCCTTCCACATTGAAAGAGAAAGTAGCCGAGGTGAATCCCATCTGCTTCGACAATGGTTGATCGGCAAAGAGCTTGCGGATCTCTTCGTAGGCCTTCATATAGGTAGCGGCATTGCTGCGCGAAGACTTTCCGATCGGATTCTGGTCGATGAACTCGATACTCTGGATGCGTCTCATATCTCCCTCAAAACCTGCAAAAGCTCCTGGCGCATCTGCAGCTTCTCCCAAATGACGGAGCAGGCCTCGATAGAGGATATCGCGCACCAGCGTCGACTTACCTGAGCCAGACACACCCGTCACCACCGTCATCACGCCTAACGGGAACTTGGCCGAGATATCCTTCAAGTTGTTATGCACAGCTCCCTTGACTTCGATATAGCTGCTCCAAGGGCGTGTGGTCTTCGGTACAGGAATTGTCTCCTCTCCCGTCAGGAACTTGGCGGTCATTGAGTGAGGAGTGAGGAATGAGGAGTGAGGAGTTTTCTTCAGTTCTGGCACAACCCCCTGATAGACAATCTCGCCACCGAAACGTCCTGCTCGCGGACCTACATCAATCAGATAGTCGGCCGAACGGATGATCTCCTCATCATGCTCGACGACAATCACCGTATTGCCCTGATCACGCAACTCACGCAGGACGTGAATCAACTGATCGGTGTCTCGGCTATGAAGTCCGATCGATGGCTCATCAAGGATATACATCGAACCTACCAGCGCCGAACCTAACGACGTTGCCAGGTTGATACGTTGCGACTCACCACCAGACAGGCTGTTCGACAGACGATCGAGCGTCAGATAAGAGAGGCCGACCTCCTGCAAGAAGTGCAGACGGTTTCGGATCTCCGACAGCAGTCGCTTGGCCACAACAGCGTCATGCTCATCGAGCGTCAGCTGCTCGAACCATGGGATCAGATCTCCCACTGACATGCGTACAATGTCGGTGATATTCTTACCATTGATCCGCACATACGAAGCCTCCTTCCTCAATCGTGAGCCCTGGCACTCCGGACACACCGTCTTGCCACGGTAGCGCGCCTGCATCACGCGGTACTGTATCTTATAAAGGTTCTCCGACACCATCTGGAAGAAGTCGTCAATGCCATACAGCACCTTGCTCTCCTCCCATCCGGTCACCTCGCTCATCTCGGAGTTCTCTTCACGTTCCTTACGCGACATCACACCGGCAGGATAACCCTTCCAAAGCAAATCTTTCTGCTCCTGGGTGAGCTGATAATAAGGACGATGCACAGGGAATGGCTGTCCGTCACTAAGAATCACCTCGCCTACGCGACTGATGAAATACTTCTTCCACTCCGACATCTTATCGCCTCGCCAAGGTACTACACAATCCTCATAGAGCGACAGCGCTTTGTTCGGGATGACCAGATCCTCGTCGATACCTAATACCTTGCCGAAGCCCTCGCACTTAGGACACGCACCCATCGGCGAGTTGAAATTGAACGTCATCTCCGAAGGTTCCTCGAAGGTCATTCCATCGGCCTCAAAGCGCTTGCTGAAGAGATAGACGCCTTCCTCCGGCGCCTCAGCGTTCTTACTGCCGAACGACTTGAGCAGCATCTCGCCATCACCCTCATAGAAAGCGGTCTCCACACTATCGCAGAAACGACTGATCGCTGCCTGGTCGGTCAGCGGCAACTGGAATCGGTCTACAACCAGATTGAATGGAGCAGCCAGAACCTGATCGAGTTTGACAAACTGTCCGTTGCTCTCTGCACGTGAGAAGCCAGATTTGGTCAACACCTCGATATGCTGCTCCAGCGTACGGCCTTCAGGCACATCCATCCGCACCAATATCGCCACCTTCGTACCCTCAGGCATCTGCTGAGCGCGCTGCAATACATCTTCGGTCGTGTGCTTCTTCACCAACTGTCCGCTGATCGGGCTGATCGTCTTACCCACACGAGCAAAGAGCAGACGCAGGTAGTCATAGATTTCGGTCGATGTACCCACCGTGCTTCGTGGATTGCGCACCACGACCTTCTGTTGGATAGCCACAGCGGGAGGAATGCCAAGGATATAGTCACACTCTGGCTTGCCCATACGTCCTAAGAACTGACGTGCGTATGATGACAGCGACTCTACGTAGCGACGCTGACCCTCGGCATAGAGCGTATCAAAGGCCAAGCTGGACTTTCCCGAACCTGAAAGGCCCGTGACCACGACCAGCTTGCCACGCGGAATCTCAACATCGATATTCTTCAGATTGTTGACTCTCGCTCCTTTGACAAAAATGTTGCCTTCTTCGCTCATTAATTATGAATTCTCAATTATGAATTATGAATTCTTCAGTTCCAACCTTACCACATTCTCCACATGCTGTGTATGTGGGAACATATCCACCGGCTGAATATCCGTCACACGATACTTCACATCGAGCAACTGCAAGTCACGTGCCTGAGTAGCAGGATTACAGCTCACATAGACGATGACCTTCGGCTCCGCATTCAGGATCACATTGACCACATCCTCATGCATACCAGCGCGAGGAGGATCAGTAATAATGATATCCGGACGGCCATGCTCTGCGATGAAGTCATCGGTCAGGATATCCTTCATATCGCCTGCATAGAATAAGGTATTCTCAATGCCATTGAAAGCCGAGTTGATCTTAGCATCCTCGATGGCATCAGCCACATACTCAATGCCGATGACCTTACAAGCATTGCGAGCCACGAAGTTGGCGATGGTGCCGGTGCCGGTGTAGAGGTCGTAGACAAGAGGCTTAGCCTCAGCGTCAGCCGCCCCCTCCAATCCAGCGAAGCGACGCGTATGCTTATAAAGCTCGTAAGCCTGCTTCGAGTTTGTCTGATAGAACGACTTAGGACCAACCTTGAACTTCAGACCTTCCATTTCCTCTACCATGTGGTCCTTGCCGAAGTAGCAATGCACAGGCAGGTCACCCCACGCATCATTCTGCTTCTGGTTGATGACATACATCAGCGAAGTGAACTGTGGGAACTGCTCATGGATAGCAGACATCAACTGCTCGATCTTCTTCTCATCAGGCTCTCCGAAGATCACGATCAGCATCTTCTCGCCGGTCGAAGCTGTACGTACTACCATGTTACGGAGCAAGCCATACTGCTGACGCAAGTCAAAGAAAGTCAGGTTATGCTCGATAGCATACTGACGAATCCAGAGACGCACCTCATTCGAGATTTCCTCCTGCAGATAGCAATGTTCGATGTCGAGCACCTTGTCAAAGCTGTCTGGGATGTGGAAGCCGAGACCTGGCTCAAATGGAATCTCCTTACCCTCAGCGCGCAGACGATCCATCTCCTCAAACGAGATCCATTTCTTGTTCGAGAACGTAAACTCCAGCTTATTACGATAGCGGAATGGCTGACCCTCACAAAGAGCCGCCTGGTGGTCAGGATCAGCGCAGCCATCGATAGGCGAACACTCCGGGAGCTCCACCTTACCGATGCGGGTCAATGCATCCATGACCTGCTGCTGCTTGAAGCGCAACTGCTCAGTGTATGGCACATGCTGCCACTTACAGCCGCCACACACGCCGAAGTGCTGGCAGAATGGCTGCACACGGGTAGGCGAAGGCTCCACCATGTTAACGATCTTACCTTCGGCATACGAACTGCGTGACTTCAGGATCTGCACATCGCACACATCGCCTTCAGCAGCGAATGGCACGAACAACACCTTGCGGATCTGGTTGCCCTCTTTGTCACGGCTGGCACCACCATTGGCACCGATGCTGTCAAAGTGAGCCACACATTTGCCCTCAGCAGCATATCTTTCTATCTTGATTCCCTTCAGCAAAGGGAGGACTTTTCTCTTACGCTCCATTATATATTTCTTATCTTTGCTCCTACAGAGCCGTCATAGCAGACAGCGCAAGGAGGTTACTATTATTCACGCGCAAATATAATGAAATATTCTGAATCTGCCACAGTCAATAGCAAAAAAACTAGGTTTTTCTATCGAAATATCCTACTTTCTATGGGCAAACGCTAACCACATCCACCACATGGCTGCCAGCACCGATGAGATCCAGTCTCTCCGAGATACATTTCTGATACTCGATGAATCGCGCAAAAGTCTCTTCACTCATCTGATTCAGTCGTGTACGCATATAGTCGGCCGCGCCATCCGGAGAGAAGATCGTCACGCGCTGTAGACCAGCTTGCGCATTGAGCCGGTCGATGTCCTCCAGTCGGACGTAGTCATACAGCTCACCTTCCTGCACCTGCACATGATAGTTCTGATCCACGACGCCCCTGGACAGAAGATCCCCGATCCTTTCCTCGTCAAAACAATAAGAGAGGATGCTATATTCATTCATCAGGTAAGCCACGAAGATCAGTCCTCCAGGCTTTGTCACACGCTTAGCTTCGTTCAGAGCCTTCACCTTCTCCTCATCACCAATCAGATGATAGAGCGGACCCAGCAGCAGCGTGACGTCAGCCACACCTGTAGGCAGGAACGGCATGCTCCTGGCATCTCCCTTCACCACGTCTGCCGTAGGTTCTCGCTGCAGGAACACCTCGATGTTACGTCGCACCAGTTCCACCGCCTTCACCTTATATCCTTCGGCCATCAGTGCCGACGTATATCGCCCCGTACCAGCACCAATGTCAAGGACGAAATGACCTGGCTCCAGGAAGCGATGCAGATGATACATCGTAGTCTCAAACTCCACAATGCCATGCCTCCTCGTCAGTCGCTTATCCTCAGGATGCTTGTTATAATGTTTCTCTATGTTCGATAATGCCATATTACAGAATTAGAATTGCTTGTCTTCGGTATAGGTTGTCTCGTTGCCACAATAATCAGTAGCGAAGATCTCGATCTTATGATTTTTGCCAGCAGCGATGCCATAGTGATAAGGCTCTCCGAAATACCGGCCTCGGTTGTCCATATTGAATGGAACGAACTTACCATCGATCAGGACACGGAACTTCTTGATGCCACTCTCTTCGTCTGCGACACTGATCTGCATGCTCTTGTGTGTAGCATTGAGGATCTTGATCTGAGGCGCCTTATCATCGCGGAGGACGACGAAGCGACCAGCCTCACGAGTACGTGCCACCATGGTGTTCGGGCGATCGTTCTGCGCGGGTTTGAAGACGCTACCTGAGGCAATGCCAGACGCATCAAGATTGGCCATATAGAGTTGCTGCACATTCTCTAAAGTATCAGGGAGCTCGATACTGAACGCGCAATACTTATGCATCGGGATATCATAACGTCCGATGGTATAGACCTTGGAGAGGGCAGGAAGCGGATACTCCTCGTTGCGTTCTACGTTAACCCAACGGCCTTTCTTGTTCTTGATTCGCTTGGTGACCTTGCGGACACCCATCGCCTTGTCGGTGACACGAAAGCGTAGCGGCAGGTCAGAATAGAAAGTACCTGCGGGAATCTGCATACGGAAGCCAGCTGTGTCGATGCGCTGTGTCTTGAGAGCTTCTACCCATAACGTGTTGTCTGGCTGGACGTAAGGAGCAATCTCGGCACGCTTGCCCTGCACGGTAAAGTCGAGCGAAGTGAGGTTACCGTGCGCATCCTCCAGTTCGTAGACGAAGTGATAAGGACGCTCCTCACAGAAATCCACAATACCATCTCCTAACGAAGGATCGACCTGCTGGAGGAGATTGCCCAGCTCGATGAATGACTTCATGATCATCGATTTGTCATTGACCCAGGCGGCGTAGTCGGTGAGCGAATTGGTGTAGCGTGTCTCGCTGAAACGAAAGGCGTCCTGCTTGAAATGATAGAGCAGCTGATACTTCGGATCTTTGTCGGTAGCGCCTTCTGCTCCAGGGATTTCGAGGTATAATCGCAACTCCTTGACACCATACTTATTGGCCTGACCATCCATATAGTCATACGCCTTGAGTCCGAGGCCGACCTTGCCCCACGCCGTGAGTGGCTTGGTGACGTTGCCGCCCTCTCCGCCACGCGTTGCACAGAGACCTGTGACGGTGCTGACCTGACGCGACGACGTGCCATTGGCTGCACCCTGACCTGCCTGCGGATAGAGATAGACGTGGCTGATGCGAGGAGCCTGCGTGTCCTTGAGTTCGCGGAGGAAGTACATCATCGGATCGTAGCACACATCGTCATCATCGTCAGGGATATTACGGAGCTCGAAGTGGACGTGCGGGCCGCCTGAACTGCCTGTGTTACCGCTCAGGGCAATGATCTGTCCCTCTGTGACGGGGATCTCGTCGGGAGCGAAGGTCGCATCAAGGTTATTCGCCTCATCTTTTACCTGACGAGCTCGGACAACCGTCCAGACTTCATCGCAGAAATCGCTGAGGTGGCCATAGACAGAGGTCAAGCCTAAAGCCGGATGCTCGACGTAGAGCACCAAGCCGTAGCCATACGCATTGATGCCGACGCGGCGCACATAGCCATCGGCAAAAGAATGGACGGGATGGCCAATGGTCTGATCGGACTTAAAGTCGAGTCCTCCATGAAAGTGGTTAGGACGCAACTCTCCATAGCTACCTGAGAGAGCGCGAGCCACATCGGTCATTGGCAACTGATAGCGTCGGTTCTGATCTACGACGGGAGGCGCGTCCTGAAAGCGCTTGAGCGGCTCTTCGGCAGGCAGTTCTTCGGTCAGCTCATCCTTCTGCTGCGCCTGGGTGCACTGAGGGAAAAGGAACGCGGAGAGCAGTATTTGACACAATATAAATATACGATTCATTTTTAGTCGGATTTGTTTGGCTGCAAAGATACAGCATTTTTGCGAGTCATGCAATAGCGACGGAAGCATTTGCCAAGTAAATCTATCATTTTTACAGTTTTTTAGAACATTCTGATTTTTTTGCTCGCATTCCCCTTTCATTATTTGTTTTCTAAAAGAAAAACGCTCAAATTTGCATCGTGCAGCGTTTCAGCGACATACATACTCATCGGCCAGGCAAACCAGGATCGATCCTCTCCATTTCGGTCAAAGACGTGGAGCAGGTGCTGATGAGCAATGACCGACAGAAAACGGAGCAATACTACAGCCTCCAGCTGCATCCTTGGCACTTGACGGGGCGACAGGACATCGAAGCGTATGTCACGATGGCCCGTAAGTTGCGAGATGACCCCTATTTTGTTGCGATCGGAGAGTGTGGCCTCGATGCACTGTGCGACACTCCCCTCCCCCTGCAGAAAGAAGCCTTCCGCACCGCGCTCCTAATGGCCGAGGAGCAGAATAAGCCCGTCATCATCCACTGTGTAAAGCTTTGGGCCGAACTGATGGCATTGACCCGAGGCCACCAGAGCCCCCTGATCATCCACGGCTTCCGCAAAGGTCCTGAATTAGCAAAGCAGCTGCTAGACGCGGGGTTCTCGCTGAGCTTAGGACAGCACTTTCATCCAGAGGTAAAGGAGATTGCACCGCCTGACCGACTTTTTTCGGAAACGGATGAGATGTAATGTAAAATTATAGAGAATTGACGTAATACGCAGAAATATATAACATTCATAATACTTTCCCCAATGAAAAAGATTCTTCTACCAGCTATGGCAGTGATGCTGACAGCGATCGGATGTACTGACAAGAAAACCAAAGACAACGTCGAACCGACAGTCATCGATACGCTGGTGGCTGACTGGGATGAGACCAGTGCGCCAATGCCAATCCATGTGATGTTTGACTATAACGAAGAAACAGAAGAGATCGTCAACCGAGGCATGATCCATATCTTCGCATCACAGGAAGATTCGGCACTCTATGCTCCTATTGCTGGCTCGTATAAGACCATCTATAGTGCTGGCCAGCCACAGGCCATGAGTTTCTCCAACCTCCAGGAGGGCAAGGAGTGGGGAGTGGTCATCGATGGCAAGTATTCTTACTGCATGAAGGGCCTGCGCTATTCGGCCACGGGCGTCGAGAACTTAGGCTTTGCGTTCAATGATAAGTTCCTGCAGAGCCACGAGATGCTGACGCTCAAGTTCCCTGAGAATACCGCTCCTGCCTATGTGCTCGACTCGCTGCGAGTTCGTTATAATAATGATGTGAGAAGCAGCTACACCTGCGCCACCTCTGCTGATGAGAAGTTCACGCTCTACTCCGTGCAGATGGAGCCAAAAGATGGCAAGTGCCTCGGCATGAGAGTATTGTCAGACAATGGCACCCTCTACATCTATGAGGAGTGGGCAGAAGAGTATAACGACATGAGCGCCTGGCATGTGGATGACGGCGGCGAGTACTACCCATTCCAGCCTATAGCAGTATCGAAGAGCGCCAAGGGTTATGACATCTTCTATCATGAGAGCGCTCCAGAGAGTTCATCCTACGCAGCGCTAATGCTGCGCGATGGCAAGTTCGAGAGCTATGACTTCGCCGGTTATTACTACGCCATCGACTATACCCCATCGCCTGATCCATGCCAGCTGCCAGAAGGTTCTGAACTCAAAGCCGAGCTCGATGGCTACAAGGTCTGGATTCACACAGACACGGAGCCTACCGAGGAAGATCCTGCTGGCGTCTATTCTGTATATTACAGCAAGCCGGAGTCAAGCGATGTCTACTTCATCGTGAAGACTGGACAGAACCCTAAGGCATACGAGAAGTGGGACAACGAAAACGAGGTCTGGGTTCCTAAGGAGGACGTACAGACAGCCAGCGAGGCCTATATCGTCAAACATCCAGAGTGGGACAACTACTATCTGATCCTCCAGGGAAGCGCCGACTTGCGCAACATCATGACCTACGTCTGCTACCTCCCTGTCTACACCATCGAGCCATACTTCCGCTGGGTTCGCACCAACTCAGGCTTCTGTGGCATGGACGAGAGTGGCAAGCACATGAAGTTCGAGAACTATGGCTATTACAGCGAGGGTGGCCGATACACTATCTGCAGATATTATGACTTCGACTTCAATCTCGTGAAGGAGGAACCAGTAGAAGAATAAAAGCATTAGTTTATGAAAAGATATTTCATCCTATTCTCACTCCTGCTCACAGGCCTCCTCTCTGCAGCAATGGCGCAGATCAAAGGCCACTCATACTACGCTTTTGCGACGATGCTGAGCGATGAGATTCCATCGGCCATCCTTCTCGAAGTAGAGAATGACGGCATGCTGGCACTCGGCATGATCATGTACGAACAGACAAAGGAGCCGATCCTGCTCTATGGCCGACGCGACCGTCAGAACAAGAACCTCCTGCACATGGAGGAGCACCTGCTCAATGGCCAGTGGACGGGCAAACTGGACCTGACCATCGAGAACGGAGCCATCAAGGGCGGCGTGTGGAAGACCCCACAGGAAGACCGCTCGTATGAGATCTCTGTCCGAAAGACCGTACCATTCCCTTACGATGTCGTCCGCACCTTCTTCATGCCAGCTACCAAGAAGGACATGAAGGGCCACTATATCAACTACATCCGTCAGGGCAAGGCCATCAGCAATGACCGCGCGCTCAACGTCATGCTGCAAGCAACTGACAAATATGGCTTCGTCAGCATCGAGCAGTCGGCCAAGACATTAGTGATGGGCAACTTCGACGTAACGGGAGAGAACAGCCTTGCCTTCACTGATTATCGCTCAGAAAAGCCGACCAACGTTGACATCAAGTTCTTCGACAACTTTGCCGTCGTCTCTGCTCCAGATGCCGAGGAAGGCTCGGACGCTGCACTGGCAGAAGGCTTCTACATCCGAGAGCCAGGCATACAGGAAATGACGTCATGGAGTCCTGCAGGAACCGAATTGCTCTCCGTCCGCGCCCGTCTGGAAGATGGCGTTCCATCGCTCATTGTCAGTAAGAAACGCTACGAAATGGAGAAGGAGATGTTTATGGAGGACCCTAACCTCAAGTCGGGCCGCCATCAGCTGAACAATGTGCAGGATCGTGTCATCGACATGTTTATCGGAGACATCGGACAGGACATCAATCCTTACCTCTGGCTGCTGCTCGAGGATCATACCGTGCAGATGATCTCGCTCATACGTTTCCGACTGACAGGTGTCACCTACGTCAGCGATCCGTTGCCGAACGTCCGCGACATCCAGTACTTCTCTTACTCCGATCCGAATGCTCCAACTGAGACTTCTGAGAACGAGGAGGAAGGAGAATTCATCGATGGAAGCTTTGTCTATGGCATCGACTCCGAAGGTAAGGCACATGATCTCAGTCCTTCGTTTGACACTGGAGATTTCATCTGCAACCCTGAGAAAGACCCTATCGTAGGAGATGGTTATCTGGGCTTGGGCGAAGACTGGAGCATCCACATCATCGTCAAGAACAAGAATGAAGAAACCAGCTACTTCGGCTATTACTGGCACATCGACGACCCGACTCTTGAAAGAGGTTATAAGGTGGGTTACCGCATGACTCGTAAGCGCAACAACCTGGGTGGCAATATGGAGGAGAGTCCTTGTGACATCGAGGGCACCTTTATGTATATACACGACACCGAGCATGAGTGGGAAGACATCATCGTCACCCCGGGCGAAGGCCTGGAGTTCACGCCGAAGAATAAGAAGGTCAAATACACTCGTGTACACGAATTAGGATAAGACGTGAATAAAGAAACTAAACGACTGATTATCGCGCACCTGTCTATGGCAGGTGCGTGTGCATTCTGGGGATTGATGGCTCCGCTCGGCAAGGACGCGATGACCCACGGGCTCGACGGCATTACGATGGTGTCTTTCCGTGTGCTGGGAGGCGCGATCCTCTTCTGGCTTACCTCACTGTTCGTCAAGAAAGAGCACGTGCCGATGCGCGACAAACTGCGCTTTGCCGGTGCAGGATTGCTCGGACTTTGCTTCAATCAATGCTGCTACACCATCGGCCTCAGCCTCACCTCACCGGTCAATGCCAGCATCGTGACTACCTCGATGCCGATCTTCGCAATGATCCTCTCGGCCATCATCCTCAAGGAGAAGCTCACGGGCATGAAGGTCGGCGGCGTCCTCATCGGCTGTGTGGGTGCGCTCATCCTCGTGCAGGCCAGTGCCAACGCGCTCAGCGACAAGGAAGGAAACCTCACGGGCGACCTGCTCTGTCTCGGCGCTCAGTTCTCGTATGCGCTGTATCTGAGCCTATTCAATCCGCTCATCAAGCGCTACAGTGTCTTCACGGTCAATAAGTGGATGTTCTTGTGGGCCTCCATCTTTATCTTGCCGTTCTCGACGCCTCACGTCATCGAAACCGTGAGCCAGGGAGTGCCATTCAAGACGTCTCTCGAAGCTTTCTATGTCGTATTCTGCGGTACGTATCTGGCATATATCCTCACCATGATCGGCCAGCACACCTTGCGTCCTACGGCAGTCAGCGTATATAATTATGTGCAGCCCACCGTCTCAGTCTCCGTGTCGCTCATCCTGGGCCTCGCCGTACTGAAGTACAGCCACTTCCTCGCTATCCTGCTGGTGTTTACGGGAGTGGGCATGGTGATCTTCTCGCAGAAACACAAGCATAAAAAAACTGATATCTGATATTTATAAATGGCTGTGATTATTTGACGCAGCCATTTTTTTTGCATTCTTTTAAAATAATTCCCTCCCTCATTTGTATATATAAGTAGACGCCCCTTTTTTTCACACTCAACATTCTATGACAATATTGCAGAAACATCTCATATTCATCCCGCTTTTTCTCATCGTGATGGTCACCCTGCTGGGAGCCCTCGTGATGTGGCTGTGGAACTGGCTGATGCCGATGATCTTCGGCTTGCCGACGCTGACCTTCTGGCACGCAGTAGGCTTGCTGGTGCTTTGCCGACTACTGGTGGGCAACATCGGATTCGGTGGACATCATCACCATCATGGCCACGGACATTGTGGATGCGGCGAGGGTCAGAACAAGCTCCGCGAGCGTTGGGCAAAGATGACGCCAGAGGAGCGACAGGACCTCATCGACAAGCACTTGTGTGACGATACAGAATCTGCAGCAGATGAAGGAAGGTAAGGAACTGGACGACCTCCTCCGACTGCATACCCGCAAGCTACAGACGTTCGTCAATCGGCGGGTGAGCAATCGTGAAGACGCCGAGGACATCGTGCAGGATACGCTCCTCCAGCTCCTGCGCTCACTGCGCATCCTGGAGAACCCGATCGGCCAGGTGACCTCGTGGCTCTACACGGTGGCTCATAACCTCATCGTCAATCACGACTTGAAGAAGCGCGAGGCAGAGATGCCCACCTTCTCTACCGATGACGACGACGACCGCTTCATGGGCGACCTCTCCGAGATCATGGCCTCCGACCAGGACGATCCTGAGACGCAGCTGCTCCGCAAGATGGTGTGGCAGGAGCTCGACAAAGCCCTGTCTGAACTCCCTCCCGAGCAGCGCCAGGCCATCGAACTGACCGAGGTGCAGGGCCTCAGCAGCGCCGACGCCGCCGATCGAATGCAAGTTCCAATAGGAACCTTCCTTTCACGAAAGCGCTATGCTACGCTGCACATCCGCAAGCGCCTCCATACGCTTTATACGGAGCTCGTTAACAATTCATAATTCATAATTGTTTGCAACTCCTAACTCCTCACTCCTAACTCCTCACTCCTAACTTTTATGTGGTTAACCCATTCTTCCATCGGCCGTAAAGTCATCATGGCCGTCACAGGCGCCGCCCTGGTGCTGTTCCTCACCTTCCACGCTGCCATGAATATGGTGG
>JAZRVB010000049.1:0-38165 GCA_045598885.1 Bacteroidales bacterium | reverse complement strand
CCATACGTGACCACCCTCAGATACGAAGAACTCATGATCGAGGCCCTGCTCGGTGAGAGTCTCGTCAAGCTTTACAGAACCCTGCCAGAGGAAGTCAGCCTTACCGCAAGCGAGGAAGTAGAGCTTCACGCCAGCCTTCTTGAGAGCGGCAATCTGCTCAGGAGTAGCAGAACCAGCTGCAGAGAGTGGGCAGATGTAGTCGAACATCTCAGGATAGAGGATCGAAGCGGTAATGGTGTGACCACCACCCATTGAGAGACCAGCGATAGCACGCTTCTCAGGCTTAGCGATTGTGCGATACTCCTTCTGGATGAATGGCACGATCTCCTCGCAGAGACTGCGGACGTATGCGTTGCGGTTCTCAGGGTTACGCCAATCCATCTGAGAGGTAGGAAGACCCATGGTAGCAGCAGCCTGCTGGTTAGGGTTGCCGTTTGGCATAACTACGATCATTGGCTCAGCCTTACCCTGCTCGATGAGGTTATCGAGAATCTGAGCAGCACGGCCCATTGATGACCAAGCCTCCTCGTCGCCACCAGCACCATGGAGGAGGTAGAGGACTGGATACTTCTTGCCAGACTTCTCATAGCCATAAGGAGTATAGACAGTGACGCGACGGTTGATGCCGAGGATCTTAGAGTCATACCACTTGTATGAGAGAGTACCGCGCTGGTTGCACTCAGAGTAGTTTGCCGAACGCTCACCAGGAACGAGGAGCATGTTGAGGTAACGGGTACCATCACGCTGAACCATGTAGTTCTGAGGATCGTTAACCGATACGCCATCAGCAAAGAAGTTATAGGTGTAGATCTCTGGCTCAGGAAGAGCGATAGTGGTCTCCCAAACGCCATCAGCACCCTTCTTGAGCTCGAGCTGATCGGTATAGTTAGCCATCCAGCTACCATAAAGTTTAACGACGGTAGCGTAGTTAGCACTGAGACGGAAAGTTACAGAGTCGCCCTTGATTTCAGGAGATACGACCTGTTTGCGGCCACCGAAGTTGAAGTTGGTGAGCTCCTGAGCGAAAGCCGAGCCACAAAGAAGAGCAGCGACAGCAAGGAATAAAATCTTTTTCATATAAATAGGAAGACCCTCCCCCGGCCCCTCCACAAGGGAGGGGAGTAGGATGTAATGAGGGTAAGGGGAATATTAAAATTATACTTAAAAAAAATAGACAAACAGAACTAACCACTCCCCTCCCTTGTGGAGGGGTCGGGGGAGGGTCTATTACAGGAACGCCTTCGTTGCAAGCACCTTGCTAACCTTGGTGCTCTGTGCAGCCACCTCAGCAGAAACTTCAGCGCGGATGTCGCGGCTTGAAGCACCGATGTGGAGGTTGTACTGACCGCCATCGACTACCCATGCAGACTCAGCCTCAGAGAATGAAGCGAGGTCAGCCACTGGGATGGTGAGGGTAACGGTCTCAGATGCGCCTGGAGCGAGGACTGCGGTCTTAGCGTAAGCCTTGAGCTCCTGTGCTGGCTTGTCGAGAGCGCCTGCAGGTGCAGTAACGTAAACCTCAACAACTTCCTTACCAGCTACAGCGCCATTGTTCTTAACATCAACGGAAACAACGAGCTGCTCGCCATTATTCTCAACCTTAGCATTACTATACTCGTAGGTGGTGTATGAGAGGCCATAGCCGAATGGATAAGAAACCTGGAGCTTCTGGGTGTCGAACCAACGATAGCCGACATAGATACCCTCCTCGTAGTTGGTCCAGTCGTAGGTAGCACGTGGCTCCTGCTTCTCTGCCTCCTTGCCCATGAAGGTGCTGAGGTCAAGCTGGAACTGCTCTGCGCGTGGGAAGTTCTCTGAAGACTTATGATCGTTGAATGAGAGAGGCCAGGTCATGGTGAGCTTGCCTGAAGGATTCTGCTTGCCAGTGAGAACGGCAGCAACGGAGTTGCCACCCTCCTGACCAGCCTGCCATGCGAGGAGGACTGCGTCTGGAGTGTTCTTCCAAGAAGCGGTCTCGATAACGCCACCGATGTTGAGCACTACAATGACCTTCTTGCCAGCAGCCTTAAATGCCTTGCTAACCTGTGCGATGAGCGCCTGCTCCTCCTTAGAGAGGTTGAAGTTATCGACGGTACGATCAAGGAACTCGCCAGAGATACGACCGAGGGTGATGATAGCAGCGTCATTGTCCTTAACAGCAGCAGCGAGAGCAGCAGCAGATGGAACGATCTCTGCAGGGAGTGGCTGTGGAAGGAATGCAGACATGAAGTCGCCCTGACCCTTAGCAGCCTTCTCCTCCTCTACCTTCTTCTGGTAGGCTACGTACTCAGCCTTGACGTTCTCGTCAACCTGGATACCTGCGTTGTTCAAACCATCAACGAGGCTGACGGTGTAAGCACGGTTTACGTTGCCTGAACCAGTACCACCAGCGATGAAGTCGTAAGAGGTGATGCCGTAGAGAGCCATCTTCTTAACGTCAGCAGAGAGTGGAAGAGCGTTGTTCTTGTTCTCAAGAAGAACCATACCCTCAGCAGCGCACTGACGGGTAACAGCAGCGTGAGCCTCGAGCTGTGGCTTGTTGCTGAAGTTGTAACCCTTGAAGCGTGGAGTGCGAACGATGAACTCAAGGATACGCTTAACGTTGCGATCGAGGTCAGCCTGGTCAAGTGAACCATTGTTGACACCCTCGATGATCTCATGATACTGGCTTGGACGACCTGGCTGGAGCATGTCGTTGCCAGCCTTCATCTGAGCCACAGCATCCTTACCACCGTACCAGTCGGTCATAACTACGCCTTTGTAGCCCCAATCCTCACGGAGGACGGTCTCAACGAGCTCCTTCTCCTCAGAGGTGTAGGTACCGTTAATCTTATTATATGAGGTCATGATGGTCCAAGGATCAGACTCCTTGACGGTAATCTCAAAGCCCTTGAGGTAGATCTCACGCATAGCACGGGTAGAGATACGAGCATCATTGCCAGTACGGTTGGTCTCCTGGTTGTTGAAAGCGAAGTGCTTGACAGAAGTACCTACGTTGTTAGCCTGTACGCCACGGACATAAGCTGCAGCAGTCTTACCAGAGATCAATGGATCCTCTGAATAGTACTCGAAGTTACGACCGTTGAGTGGGTTACGATGGATGTTGAGTGCAGGAGCCAGGAGTACGTCTGCGCCATACTCGAGAACCTCCTCGCCCATGCTCTTACCAACCTCCTCTACGAGCTCCTGGTTCCAGGTGCTTGCCAAGAGAGTACCGATTGGGAAGTGGGTGCAGTAATAAGTCTGCTCGTCACCCTCACGGGTAGGATTGATACGGAGACCAGCAGGGCCGTCAGCGAGGACGGTAGCAGGAATACCGAGACGTGCGATGGCGTGGGTAGAACCAGCAGCGCCAGGAACGAGTTCGGCCTGTGCACCGATAGTAGCTGAGAGGCCTTCCTCTCCGCTGTCCATACCTACACCTACTACGAGAGCAGCCTTCTCCTCAAGGGTCATGGCCTTAACGATCTCGTCGATGTTGTTGCTCTGGAGTTTAAGCTCCTTGGTGGTGCAGCTTGCCAACATGGTAGTTGCAGCTGCGGCGATGATCAGTTTTTTCATTGTTTATTATTTAAATACTTTTTGTGAGAATTCGATGAAATAAGTACGCCAGTTGCGCCAGATGTGACCACCTTCGGTCTCACGATAGACGTAAGGATAGCCATGCTCATCCATATACTTGAGCATGCCATCGTTGCCCTCCTTGAGGAAGTCGGTCTTACCGATAGCTATATAATAAAGGTATGGCTGATTCTTCTTGCTGAAGAGATTTGCCATCTGCTTGTCGAAGTTGGCGTAAACAGGACAGCTGCCTGGCTCGTCCTTGCCACGACGGCCATCGCCAGCACTTGCACCAGAGAAGAGGCCGATGTAACCATACTCGCCAGCATAGTACTTAGAGATATGTTCGGTGTGGAAAGATCCCATTGAAAGGCCTGCCAATGCACGATGCTTCTTATCGTTGAGGGTGCGGAAGTGGCTCTCGACATACTTGCGGACATCAGGGAAAGAAAGCTCGAAAGCAGCCTCTTTCATACCTGGCTTCACGCCACCCATCACCATCTCTGGCTGCTTGAAGCCACCAGGAACAGCGCCAGCGGCAGCCTGCTCGTAAGCGTTGCCATTGGTCATGACGAGGATCATTGGCTCAGCCTTGCCTGAGGCGATGAGGTTGTCGAGGATCTGAGTGACACGCCCCTGAGTATACCAAGCCTCTTCGTCCCCGCCACTGCCGTGGAGGAGATAGAAGACAGGATACTTCTTATTGCTCTCTTCGTAGCCAGCTGGGGTATAAACGGTCATACGACGCTTCATGCCGAGCGATGGCGAGTCGTACCAGCAGGTGCGGACGGTGCCGTGAGGAACGTCGTTGACAGAGAAGAGGTCTCCCTGATCGCCCTTCTCGTTAGTAACAATGAAGTAGTTGGTGAGGGTCTTGACATCACGGTTTACGAAGACGTTCATCATGTCAAGTTCCTTCTTGCCATCGACGATGAAGTTATAAGTGTAGTAGTTGGCTTCGAGAGGTGCAGCGGTGGTGTACTCCCACACACCATTCTTCTCCACAAGGTCTGCAGGGATACTTACTGCCCACTTACCTTGAGGAGTATCGATAAGAGTCTCTGGCAGGAAGTCGCCACTGACCTGTACCTTGACAGCCTTAGGCGCTGCGATGCGGAAAGTCACGGTCTTGTCAGCATTGATCTCAGGAGAGAGGATCTCACCACCACCAAAGAGCGCCTGCTGAGCGCTGGCAGTCAATGCCATCATACCACAGGCTGCGAGTGCTAGGATTTTTTTCATAGTATCTATCCTTCAAATAATATGCTTTTCTTTTTTCTCCATCAAAGGAAATTTTATTGTCTCCATCAAAGGAAATCAAAGAAAATCAAAAAAATCTTTGAATAACAAAGTAACCACTCCCCTCCCTTGTGGAGGGGTCGGGGGAGGGTCAATTTTTTACTTAAACAACCTTGGTGCGAAGTCATCCAGATAGATACGCCAGTTGCGCCAGATGTGGCCACCAGTAGTCTCCTTATAAACGAATGGATAGCCCTTTGCCTCAAGCTTAGCCTTGTACTCCATATTGTCCTTGTAGAGGAAGTCGGAGTTGCCGATAGCAATGTAATAAAGTGCAGGACGGTTCTTGGCATTGAACTGGGTATCGATCTTCTCATCTACGTTCTGATAAATCTCAGAGCCAGGAGTCTCCTTGCCGATAGCAGCAGAGAAGAGACCTACGTAGTTGAACATATCTGGATACTGACGAGAGATATTGCCAGAGTGGAAGCCACCCATTGAGAGGCCACCGATAGCGCGGAACTTCTTCTGAGCCTTGGTGCGATAAGTCTTGTCGATGAACTTGACGATCTCAGGGAAGCAGGTCTCGAAAGTACCCTCCATGGTCTTTGGCAAGCCCATAGAAGGAACGATCATACCCTCAGGACCCTCACCAGGAGCTGCATGCTGTGAGATGTTGCCGTTGGTCATAACGACGATCATTGGCTCAGCCTTACCCTCTGCAATGAGGTTGTCGAGGATCTGAGTAGCGCGACCCTGGGTGTACCAGGCCTCCTCATCGCCACCAATACCGTGGAGCAGGTAGAAGACAGGATACTTCTTGCCAGAAGTCTCGTAGCCGGCAGGAGTATAGACGGTGAGACGACGGTCGATACCCTCATGATCTGAGTGATACCAGATCTTTGAGACGGTGCCGTGAGGAACGTCGTTTACCTTGAAGTGGTTAGCCAACTCGCTGCCATCGACGAGGAGAAGGCTTGAGAGGCTGGCAATGTCGCGGTTGGTGTATACGTTCGAAGGGTCGATCATGGTTTGACCATCGACCTTGAATGTGTAGGTATAGAGTTCTGGAGCTACTGGCTCTGGAGTGGTGTACTCCCAGACGCCATCCTTACCCTCCTTAAGCTCTGCAACGCCAGGAGCCTCCATCTTTCCGAATGGAGTATCGATCTGAGAAACTGGGAGGAAATCGCCAGTGACCTGTACGGTGACAGCCTTAGGAGCCTTGAGGCGGAAAGTGACGGTCTTGTCGGCATTGATCTCAGGTGAAACTACAGCGGCACCACCAAAGAGAGCCTGCTGAGCGTTCGAAACGGTTGCTGAGAGTAATGCAGCAGCCGCGATGAATAAATATTTTTTCATAATGTTTTTTAATAAATTCATTTGACGGAAAAGAGGCAATAATATTTTGCTTAATATTATTACTTGAACACCTTCTGTGCATAATCGAGGAGATAGTCACGCCAGTTGCGCCAGATGTGGCCGCCCTCGCTCTCATTATATATATAAGGATAGTTATGCTCGTCCATGTACTGACGCAGAGCGGTCACACCACCCATGACGAAGTCGGTCTTACCACATGCGATGTAGTAAAGCTTAGGAGCCTTACCCTTGGCAAACTGCTTGGCCATATCTGCATCGAACTGAGTGTATACAGGGCTCTGTGCTGGCTGCTGACCCATGCCACCTCCTGCATTAGCACCAGAGAAGAGGCCTACGTAGCCGAACTTCTGGTTGTAGTAGCGTGAGATCGACTGAGAGTGGAAGCCACCCATCGAGAGGCCTGCGATAGCACGAGAGTTCTTGTCGGTCTTGCAACGGAAATTCTTCTCCACAAAGCTGATAACCTCTGGGAAGTGGAGCTCGAAAGCAGCCTCCTTGGTCTGGACATTGCCACCACCCATCGATGGAGCAACAAATCCCTTCGAGCTCTCGCCAGGAGCCGCAGTATCCCATGCATTGCCATTGGTCATAACGAGGATCATAGGCTCAGCCTTACCTGCTGCGATGAGGTTGTCGAGAATCTGGGTAGCACGTCCCTGGGTGTACCAAGCCTCCTCGTCGCCACCAGCGCCATGGAGCAGATAGAACACTGGATACTTCTTGCCTGAAGTCTCGTAACCTGCTGGAGTGTAAACGGTGAGGCGACGGTCGCAACCGAGTTCCTTGCTGTGATACCACATCTTTCGTACGGTGCCGTGAGCTACGTCATTGACGCTGAACATATCGCCCTTATCGCCTTTCTCAAGGCTCACGATGAGCTGGTTGGTAACGGTAGCAACATCGCGATTGATATAGACATTGGCTGGATCGACGGTCTTAACGCCATCGACAATCAGCGAGTAGGTGTAGTAGTTAGGACCTACTGGCTCTGGAGTTGTATACTCCCATACGCCATCCTTCTCAACGAGATTAACGACGCCTGCGCTGGCCATCTTGCCGAAACCCGGGATCTCGATAGTCTGTTCTGGCAGGAATTCGCCAGTCACCTGGACGATCTTTGCCTTAGGATTCTTGTAACGGATGGTGATCGTGTTGTCAGGATTGATCTGAGGAGACACCACTTGTTGAGGACCAAAAAGGTTCTGCTGCGCGAATGCAGAGCCAGCAAGCAATGCCAGGCCTGCTAATGTCAGGATTTTTTTCATAAGTATTGTTTCTGTTTTCGTTATTAGATTGCTGATTATGTCCGACGGTAAGTACGGTAATTTTGCTTTGCACTCTTAAGAGTGTGCTGCAAATACTTATTTGCGGTTGCAAATATACTATAAAATCACGAAATACGTGTTACATATATGTGCAAAAGTGTTTGTTATATGTTCAATTAACCACTAAAAACAACATTTATTTCCCTATCAAACAGTTTTCAAAGGGAAATAGTCGAATATGTAACGCTTCGTTGTGACAAAAGCGACAAATCCACCCTCGCTACAATAGATTGTAATGGGGGTGGATTCTATTATTATTTATCTATTTGAGGTAAATTAACGCTTCACTGCTGGGTGAACGGTAATCTTCTGCTGAGGAGCCATAGCATTGTGAACCTTCTCTACGCGAGCCTTAGCCACCTTCTGGGTAGCAGAGCACTTCACGTCGGCAGAAGAAGCTGCTGCCATGAACTCGTAGTTGCCCTTATCGAGCGACCATGCTGAAGCCTTCTCATCGAACGAAGCCATATCCATGGTCTTCCACTTGAGGGTGATGGTCTGGCTCTCGCCTGGCTCGAGGCTCTTGGTCTTAGCGTATGCCTTGAGCTCCTTAGCTGGCTTGTCGAGCTTACCCTTAGGAGCCTTGACATAAGCCTGAACTACCTCACGGCCTGCTACACTGCCATTGTTGGTAACCTTGACCTCCATCTGGCACTCGTCGCCATTGATGCTTGAAGATACGATCTCATAGCCGAAGGTGGTGTACGAAAGACCGAAGCCGAATGGGAAGGCAACTGGCTTGCCAAAGGTATCGAAGTAACGGTAACCGATGTAAATGCCCTCCTGATACTCAGTGTAATCAACGTTACGCTTGAGTTCTGGAGCCTTAGTGATCTGCGCCTTCTCTGCAGCATCCTTATTATAAGCACGTGCGAACATGCTCATATCGAAGGTATAATCAGCTGGGAAGTTATCATCAGCAGGAGCGTCGCCATAAGCGATCTGCCAGGTCATTGGCAGACGGCCGCTAGGATTTACCTTGCCGGTGAGCACATCCATGATGCTGTTACCACACTCCTGACCAGGCTCGAATGCGCAGACGATAGCGTCAGCGTACTCGCTGATGGCAGCAGTCTCGATAGGACCACAGACGTTGAGGACAGCGATTACACGCTTGTCTGCCTTGTGATAAGCCTCAGCAACAACCTTGAAGAGTTCCTTCTCCTCATCGGTCAGGAAGAAGTGCTCACGCTTACGATCGGCACCCTCACCGCTGGTACGACCCAGGGTAATGATAGCGAGGTCATTGTTCTTGACGTTCTCAGCGAGAACCTCTGCGGTTGGCACATACTCAGCAGCACGGAGTGGAGCGGTGATAGAGAATGCAGGAACGCCGTTAGGATAGTTCTCCTTATTCTTCTCTGCGATGTGCTTCTTATAGGTAGCTGCGAGAGTCATATCTGGAGCCATACCTGCATTGCGAGCAGCCTCGACCATGCTTACGATGTATGGACCAACGTTGGTACCACCGAAGCCCATAGCTGCAGGGACCATCTGATAGCTGGTAATGCCATAGAGAGCGATGCCACGCTTAGCAGCCATGCCACGGTGAGCTGCAGGGTTGAATGGAAGGGTATTGTCAGCGTTCTTCAAGAGTACCATACTCTCAGCGCCAAGCTGACGAACGAGAGCTGCATGACCCTTAAGATCGGTCTCGTTAGGATAGACATAACCATTAGGAGTGTGGCACTTGAGTACGAACTCGAGGGTGCGCTTTACACTGAGGTCGATGAGCGCCATGTCGAGGCTGCCGTCCTTAGCTGCATTGAGGATAGCCTCACGCTGACGTGGCTGGCCTGGCTGGAGCATGTCGTTACCTGCCTTGATGCTGGCAACAGCGTCCTTACCTGCGTTCCAGTCGCTCATAACGAGGCCGTCCCAGCCCCACTCCTCACGAAGGATGGTCTCGGTGAGATCACGATCCTCACAAGTATACTTGCCCTGTGAGCGGTTGTAAGAAGTCATGATCGACCAAGGATTTGACTCCTTGACAGCGATCTCAAAGTTCTTGAGATAAAGCTCGCGGATAGCGCGCTGTGAGAGACGAGAGTCGTTGTTGTTACGGTTGGTCTCCTGGCTGTTGATAGCAAAATGCTTCAAGCAAGTACCTGAACCCTGGCTCTGAATACCGTTGATATAGCCAGCTGCCGTATAACCTGCAAGCACTGGATCCTCTGAATAATACTCGTTGTTACGACCGCAGAGAGCCGAACGCATGAGGTTAACGCCTGGAGCGAGGAGTACGTCGAGACCGAAGTCACGCACCTCTGCACCGATAGCGACACCAATCTGATAAGCAGCCTCAGTATCGAACATCGCAGCTACGTTGGTCTCTGATGGGAACTCGGTGGTGATGTAGGTCTTGCTATCCCACTCACGGGTCTTGTTCATGTGCAGACGATGAGGACCGTCAGCGAGGTAAGCAGAGATAATTCCCAAGCGAGGGATGTCACGAGTGCGACCCGCAGTACCAGGGAACTTGACCTCTCCGAAGCTCTGGCCACAGCCGATCAGCATGTCGACCTTCTCTTCAAGGGTCATTGCCTTGATGACTTCGTCAATGTTGTTAGTATTCAACTGTGGCTGAGCATAAGATGCAGCAGCAGACAGCAAAGCTATAGATAGAAAGAGTTTCTTCATGTCATAAAAGTATTATACCCTACCCCAGGGATGAGGTAGGGTAATAATTATAATAATGTATTACCAACCTGGGTTCTGTGGGAACTCAGCACCTGTGTTGAGGTCGATATAGGTCTGTGGGATAGGCCAGTTCTTGAACTGGATAGGACCCTGGAACTCAGGCCAGCGACGAACCTCAGGATACTTCTTAGCCGAGCCAGTAGCAGTGTAGGTAGCATAATCCATGATACGCTTCTGCCATTCCTCTGGCTTATTGCGGAGGAGAGTTGCCCAACGGTCTTCCTCAAGGAGGAGCTCACGCTCACGCTCGTCAAGGATCACCTGGATATCGATGGTCGAAGTTCTGGTTGCATTAGCACGAGTACGTACTGTATTCAGAGCCTGAAGAGCCAAGTCGGTCTTACCTGCACGGAAGTATGCCTCAGCGAGGAGGAGGTATGCATCAGCCGAACGAGCAATGTACTTGTTGCGGTAGAGACAAGCCTTTGGTACGAAGAAGAACCAAGGCCAGCCAGTGTTCTCGGTATCCCAGTCCCACTGATCCATTGGAGTCTCCTTGTAGAAGATAGCGCCGAACATAGAGAGCTCATTCTCCGAAATACCATCGTAGCCCGAGATTTCCTCCCATCCTACATACTTCTCGAACATTGGGTGCTTCTCGTTGGTTACGAGATACTTGGTACGTACGCTGATACCTTCGTCATAACGATAGTCGTGCTCAGTACCAAAGTTACGCTCGGTCCATACATCGTAGGTAGCATCCCAGGTGATGGTGTTCTGAGCCCAACCTGTACCACCATGGATATAAGGAGAAGCCTCACCGCCATACTTCTTAGCGACATTCTCAGAGAATGGCTTGCCGTATGAGTTGCCTGCAACGTCGCCCTTCAATCCGCCGTAGTCTTGAAGCGCAGGTGAGAGCGAAAGGGTGATAGAGCGGTTACCCTGGCTACCGTTAGCTGCGTGGGTCTTGTAATCAGGAGCAGCCATGGCAATCCAGATAGCCTCAGTATTCTGAGCATTGGTCATGTTCTGTGACACGAAGAGGTCGGTGTAAGGAGTACCCTCCGGATAAGCATTGGCAATACCATTGCGCTCGCCATTAGCACCAGGAACACGCATACCGAAACGCTCGGTCATCAAAGGATGTGCATCGGTTACTGCCTTAGCATACTCTGCTGCCTTGGTGTAAGCGTCTGCATCGTTAGCCTCAACACCGAGAGCGAGGTAAGCCTCAGCGAGGTAAAGAGCAGCTGCATACTTGCTGGCACGACCTGGCTGACCCATCTTGATGGTATTCTCAGGAAGAGCTCCGTATGCCAAAGTAAACTCATCAATTGCATAACGATATACATCAGCACGAGGATCACGCTTATAGTCAACCTTGAGAGTCTCGACATACTCCTTAATCATAGGGACATCGCCATAGTACTCAGCAAGACGGAGATGAGCGATGCCACGGAGGAAGTGAGCCTCTGCCTCAAGTCGCTTCTTGTCTGCCTCGCTGCTCCAAGTCACATTGTCAATCTGTGAGATGGCAAGGTTAGCATAAGAGATCATCTTGTAGTAACCGTCCCACATTGACTTAACGAAACCAGAAGTGGTCATCCAGTTCTTCTTGAAGTCACTGTAGTGTGTATTTGAAACCTTGCAGTCGAGAATATCGGTACCTGCTGCACGATAAGTAAAGTTATCAGAGCCCATACCTCCAGCAAAGAAGAATGACTCATACTGAGTGTAAGCAGCCAACACAGTAGCAAGGAGCTGATCGCTGTTGTTGAATGCATTCTCAGTTGTAACCTTGTCCTTTGGAATCTCCTGGAGGAAATCGCTATCACTCTGGCACGCAGCAAACAGAAGAGCTGCAGCACCAAGAGAAAGGTATTTATTTGCGTTCATAATTGTTCTTTTCAAGATTAGAATGATAAATTAACTGCCATTGTGAATGCTCGTGGCAAATAGCAGCTTGTTGCAGATGCTGCCTGAGGATCACTCATCTTCCAGTTAGGAGCGATGTAGAAGAGGTTACGGCCAGAGAAAGAAAGCTTAGCGTTCTTGATGCCATAGTTCTTTACCCATGGGGTAATGTTGTAAGACAGGCTCAAGTCCTGAAGACGGATATGGGTGATGCTGTTATAGATCTGGTAAGCACCGCTTGGGTTGGTGTATGCAGGGCTTGGGCGATCGGTGTCCTTGTTATCTGGAGCCCAGAATGGAACGTCGATAGCGCTCTTAGAGTGACCAGTGTTATAAGTGGTGTAAGCGAAGGTATTGTTCTGCAAACCGTAATCACCGCCACCGAAGATACCGCTGAACATTACATACAACTGCCAGCCCTTATAAGTAAAGGTGTTAGCGAGGTTCATACGGAAGTTCTCCATGGTATAACCGAGGATCTTACGGTCATCAGCAGAAGGAGTCTCAACCTCCTGACCATCCTTGTTGATGAAGAGAGGAGAACCGTTCTCTGGGTTGATGCGAGAAACCTCATAGCCATAGATAGCGCCGAGTGACTTACCAAGGAAGAGTGAGCTGGTGATATCATCCTGACCATCACCATAGAGGTCAACGAGCTTATTGCGGTTGAGGGTGAAGGTAAGATCTGAAGTCCAACGGAAGTTCTTGGTCTTCATGTTGGTAGAGTTAGCGTTGATCTCAATACCCCAGTTATCAACCTGACCCATGGTAGCCTTCTGGTTGGTAACACCACTACCCATTACAGGGATGTTTCGGTTGAAGATCTGGTCGGTAGTCTTAGAGTTATAAGCATTGAGCTCTACGTGGAGACGACGGTTCAGCACGTCTGCCTCGAAACCGCCGTTCCAAGACACAGTTGTCTGCCAGCCGAGACCTGCGTTACCAAGAGCGTTGATTGCCTGACCCCAGTGGATATTACCATCATAGAAGTTAGGAATACCACCTGCCTGACCAAGGACGATAGTAGAAAGAGTACCGTAAGGAGAGAGGGTCTGAGCACCGTTCTTACCCCAAGAGAGCTTCAACTTCAAGTTGTCGAGCCACTTCTTGGTGCCAGCCATGAACTTCTCGTTAGAGATGGTCCATGCACCACCGAATGCAGGGAAGTTACCCCACTTGTTATCCTTACCGAATACTGAAGAACCGTCACGACGGATAGATGCATTCAAGTGATAAGTATCACGGAGTGACCACATGACACGAGCAAGGTAGCCGACGTCAGTGTGGAGGTTGTATGATGGACTGTTGACAATCTGAGTACTAGCATTGCCAAGGCCATACCAGCCAGTCAAAGTGTTACCTGCAGTAACGAAGCCCTTACCAGAGTAGCCCTCGCCGACAGCCTCATTGCTATCGCGGGTGTAAACCAACGAACCGCTGATGTAGTGATCGCCGAATGACTTAGAATAAGAGAGGATGTAGTCCATTACCCAGTTAACAACTTCTGAATGAGAGGTTGAACCATTAGCCTCCTTCAAATCATAGTACTGAGCGCTGTAGCCGAGGCCCTCCCAGTCGCTTGAGAGAAGAGCTGGATAGTAGCTTTCGTGAGTAAATGACTTGTTGTCGCTGTTTGACTTAGAATAAGAAAGGTTTGCGCGGAGGTTCAAGCCCTTTACCCAAGGGATGTTGATGCTTGCGAAACCACCGAGAGTCATGTGTGTACGACGGTTATCCTTGTCGCGGGTGTTGGTAGCATCCCACAATGGGTTGAACTGTGTAGCATCCTGACCATCAGGGAACTTACGAACCTCTCCGTTTGGCAAATAAGGCTCACCGTAAGGAGTCATATCGAAGTTGCCAGCACCTACTGCGTATGAATCATCGATAGTATATGAGTAGTTGAAGTTGGTACCAACCTCGAGCCAGTCAGTAATCTTTGAAGAGAGGTTCATAGCCATGTTGTAGCGCTCGAACTTATTGCCCTTCAGCACACCTTCCTGACCAGAGTAACCACCGCTGATGAAGTAGTTGGTCTTCTCATTAGCACCAGACATGTTGACGTTGTAGTTCTGAGTATAACCCATCTGAGTGCCGAGATCCTGCCAGTCAGTAATCTGACCCTTATCATAGTTAGCCTTCTCGAAAGCGGTCATGAAGCCAGTGTCGTTGAGATCACTTGAAGCGTTCTTGATATTCTTATAACGGATGTAGTCCTTGCCAGAGAGATACTTCTGGGTGTAGGTCTTACCAGAGAACTGATGTGAGGTAGAGAAGTTGATCATTGGCTTACCTTCCTTACCCTTCTTGGTAGCAACCATGATGACGCCCTGAGCTGCCTTTGAACCGTATGCAGCCAAAGAGGTAGCATCCTTGAGGACGCTGATGCTCTCGATAGAGGTAGGATCGATATCATCGAGGTGACCAGAGAAGATCACACCGTTGAGGATGATCAATGGCTCCTCAGAAGTACTGTTGATACTCTTCTTACCACGGACACGGATGCTTGAGCGCGAACCAACGTTAGCAGACTCAGCGCCCATCTGGACACCTGAGAGACGGCCACGAAGGAGGTCGGTAGTAGAAGAAAGGTTCAAGTCAGCCACTGGAGACTCAGACATCTTGACCTGGTCGACAGAACCGGTAAAGTTCTTAGCCTTGGTTGTGCCGTAACCGATGACGACGACTTCTTCAAGATTTTCCTGATTCTCCGAAAGCTTTACCATCATCTTAGGCTCAGCCTTCAGTTCGAGGGTCGTATAACCCACGTAAGAAATTACGAGGACGGCATCCTTGTTTACCTGAAGGGTAAAGTTGCCATCAATGTCCGTAACGTTACCGTTAGCGGTACCTTTTTCGAGGACGCTGACGCCAATCAATGGTTCGTCAAGATCATCCACGACAGTACCCGTCACAGTCACCTTAGTCTGTGCAAAGACTACAGGGGCCATAACGAGGAAGAACAGGAGAAGCATCAAACTACGCTTCCAACCTGAGTTCAACTTGTTAATCATAGGTGTGTAATGTTTATAAAATAAATAATGAGTTGTTGGCAATGAGATTTTGCGGTGCAAAGGTACGAAGAATTCGTGGCGGTAAGTTTTCATTAGTTAACAAAAAAGTTATCAAAACTTCTATGCCGCTTTTCTATTTGTCCAAAAATATACAAATTTGTTCAAAATATGCTCTACAACATATTCCGAATAGCATTTTTCATTCAAAAAATGTTAATCCAAAGAGAGTATAAAACTGCTCGAATCGGTAAAAAATCCTCCCTATTTTCTGGCATCGTTATCACAGTACCGTGACAGATATGCGAGAACCGCGGCATCGTTATCACGGTACCGTGGAAGATATGCGAGAATCATGGCATCGTTATCACGGTACCGTGGAAGATATGCGAGAACCGCGGCATCGTTGTCACGGTACCGTGGAAGATATGCGAAAATCATGGCATCCCTGCCACTGTTCCGTGGAAAGGATGCCACACATAATTCTTAGAATATCACGACGAGAAAAAAAAATTTCAGAAATGCGAAAGGAGCAATGCATCCCTGCAAGCCCCTTCCTAACCTATATACCACATACTATTTATTCTTGTTGTTTTGACGCTGCAAAGGTAGAGGTTTTTCGGCACATAATAGTTTCGCAAATGTGCAGAAATATTGCAAAATCGTTCAAAACGCGAAAAATTATTTTTATTTTCGGCTAAACACTTGGTATTATGAAGAAAAAATGCTATTTTTGTAGCATAATTTATTAACTTTGAGAGATAGTACCTTTATGAATAAACTATTATCACACCTCTTTCTGATCTTCTCTATTGTATTCTTCAGCTGCTCCAGTCAGTCGGAAGAACAAGAAGGGAAGACCCTCCCTACCGACCTTCAGATTTCCAACACGCTGTCGAATCTTCGCATCACCAGCATGGCGGAAGATGGCAACGGCTATATCTGGTTCGGTACTTCGAGAGGACTGAACCGCTACAACGGAGATGATCTGCACCAGTATTTCTGCAACGACGAGCCGAACGCTATCCCTGACAACCGTATCAATGATGTCTTCTGCGATTCGAAGGGTAATATCTGGGTGACGTCGAAGAATGGCATTGCCCGATACACCGAGCAGGATGACTTTGAGCAGGTCCCAATCCAAGGCGGCAACCCTCGCAGCCAGAAAATGGTAGAGAATAGTCGAGGCGAACTATTTGTCACCCAGACGAATGCCATCCTCAAGTTTTTCCCCGAAGAGAATTGTTTCAGAGGAGTCATCGACAATGTCTCTTACGTGGATCCTGTCTTGCAAAAGGTTTTCATGGATGAGGAGGACAACCTGTGGATTGTCGATGACCTCAGTGTGGCCAGCTATAGTACAACGACTTACAATCAGCGAGAGACGCTCGACCTTGGCACGAATCCGAACATCCTGACGGCGGCGCTGATGGATCGTTACCTCTGGATCGTAACCGCAGATGGCCTGCATATCTATAATGTCCTTGATCATAAATGGATCAACATCCCTGAGTCTTTGCGCGCGAATACCTTATTTAATAAGGCGCATATTGAGACCATCATCGCGGCTGGTGACGCCTATATCCTGCTCTGTACGTCGGACGGTCTGTTCCTTTATAGCCCTGAACAGGATAAGCTGTTGCACCAGGATCATCCGATGTTCCCAATCCAACCGATCAATTATACGGCCAATCTGGCGCTAACCGATTCGCACGGCAATCTATGGCTCTGCTCTGACACACAAGGATTTGCGGTGCGTCAGTTCCAGAGCGAGCAGTTTAATTCCCACCCTGCACTGGTCAATGCGCTGCACGGACATCCGGTAGCTTCATTAGCCGTGGACAAGCAGAAGACCGTGTGGGTAGCGACGCAGGATGAGGGCATCTACAGCTATAATACCGAGACGGAGAGAATCCTCCATTTTGATCCTGAGACCTACTCCCCGGTTTCGCGCGAGCTGAGCCGCCGTATCAGCTATATCTATACAGATCAGCAGAATGACATCTGGGTATCTATCTACCCGAAGGGACTCCTACAGCTTCGACGCAAAGGAGAGCGACTGGAACTGATCAATCATTTCGACCTGCCTGTAGCCATTGTCTTGGAGGAAGATCAGGAAGGGACACTGTGGGCCGGCTGCTATGGAAACTCGTATTTTTCGAAACGAAAGACGGATAAACAGTTTCAGGAGCATCACCTCTTCAGCAATACATTCAGCTATCTTTCCTGCTTCAAGCTACTCCAGGATGGTACGCTGGCTGCATTGGTCAGAGAGCAGGGCATGCGCTTCATCAATCCTGAGACACAGGAGCTTAATCCGCAGGAGATTTCCGATTCCTTGCTCAACACCTGCATCAAGCGTAGTATCTTCCTGCCGAGTTCGCTCAAAGAAGATGCCAACGGCAAACTGTGGATCGGCACCATCAGCAACGGCCTGATGTGCTATGACCGAGAGACTCAGCAGCTGGAGAACATCAAGGGTGCGCCTTGCGAAGATATTGCCTCCATTGAACTTGATTATCAGGGCAATCTTTGGGTCAGCACCCAATATGGATTAGGTAAATACAGTCAGGAGAAACAGACTTTCACCAACTATTATAGCTTCGACGGACTTTCAGGCAATGAGTATTATGACCGCGCTTCGTGCCAGCTCTCTGACGGTTCGCTTGTCTTTGGCGGACCTCATGGCTTGACGGTTTTCAATCCGATCAAAGTACCTGAAGTCACCGAGGGAACCATCATCCTTGAAGACCTGAAGATACACAACCGTCTGATCAGACCTCGCCAGGACGAAGCCATCACGCAGAAGCTGAGTTACTGCGAGGAGATTGAGTTGGAGGATGACCAAACAAGCTTCAGCATCTCCTTCTCGGCGCTCGACTTCAATGAGGAAAAGCGCTTCAACTACCAGTATAAGCTCGACGGCTTTAACAGTCATTGGGTTGATGCTGGCAGCAACCGCGAGGCGTTCTATGCGAATCTGCGCCCAGGCAGTTATGTCTTCCGCGCCCGCATTTCGAACAAGGATCGTGACCGAATCATTGCCGAGACAAGCATCCCGGTCATTGTTAAGCCTGCCCTCTGGAGGACCTGGTGGGCAAAGCTGCTGTACGTCATCTTAGGCCTGTCCATTGTCCTCAATATCATCCGACAGTCACGTCGCATCCGTCGTGAGCGATGGAACCGCCTGCAGAGCCAGCGCGAGAAAGAGCATGAGCATCGCATCAACCAGATGAATATGAGCTTCTTTGCCAACGTGAGTCATGAGTTCCGCACGCCGCTCACTGTCATCTCTGGACCTATCAGCCAGCTGTGTCAGGATTCGGAAATCAAGGGCGAGGAGCACCGGTTGCTGCAGGTGGTCAACCGTAGCGTGAACCGCATGCTGCACCTCGTCAATCAGATGATGGACTTCCATAAGCTCGAGAACGACACGCTCCGCCTGGAGGTGAAGCGTCAGGATATCATCGGCAATCTCAAGCAGACAGCCGAGTTCTTTGCCGTCAATGCCAAGGACAAGAGTATCAACTTCCACACACATGGCCTCGATGACTACTTCCTGATGTGGATGGATACTGACAAGGTCGATAAGATCATGCACAACCTGCTCGGCAACGCCATGAAGTACACGCCTGCCAAGGGTGAGGTGTCTCTCAGCTTCGACGTCGTGACCCGCGAGGAAGTGGCAGGTCTTTATGACCATCCGGAGGAGATGACCGACCAGCAGTATATCAAGGTGAGTGTCACGGACAATGGCCCTGGCATTCCTGTCGAAAAGCGCGAGAAGATCTTCGAGCGCTACTATCAACTGCAGACGACCAAGAATGGCAACAACTTCAACTGGGGTACCGGCATTGGACTATATTATGCTCGCAGCCTTGCGCTATTGCACCACGGAGCGCTCCGCGTAGTGGATAATCCAAGCGGTCAGGGCAGCCAGTTTGTACTCGTCCTGCCAATCAACAAGTCGGCATACAAGGAAAGCGAATTGGCAGATCTTGAGCAGAATCAGAATGCACTCTTCCCATTGCAGCAGCAAGCGGAGAAGCCTGAGGAAGAGGCCGCACAAGGTGCTGAAGACCAGAGCAAGCCACACTTGCTCGTGGTCGATGATGACGTGGAGGTGATCCATTATCTCAAGCTGCTGCTGGGGCAGAACTATCGCGTCACCTGCCGCTTCGACGCGGAGACGGCACTCGAAACCCTGCAGCGTCAGGATCAGGAGGTCGACCTTATCATGAGCGACGTCATGATGCCAGGAACCACGGGTTATGAGTTCTGTAAGCAGGTCAAGGACGATCCTCAGCTCTGCCACATCCCTGTCATCCTCGTCACAGCCAAGACGACGGTCAAGGATCAGGTGGCAGGACTTCAGGCAGGTGCAATGGCTTACGTATCGAAGCCTTTCGACCCGTCTTATCTGCTGGCACTCATCCAGAGCCTGCTCGACAGCCGCAACCATACGCGCCAGCTTTTGAAGGAGAACACGCAGACAGAGGCCCTTGAAGAGAACGCGCTCTCGGCTCAGGATACCGCCTTCATGGCCGAGCTCTACAAGCTGATGGAGGAAGAGCTGGCCAATCCGGACATGGACATCACTCGCATGACCGAGCTGCTGCACATCTCGCGCTCGAAGCTTTATTACAAGATCAAAGGACTCACGGGAGAGAATCCGAGCGTCTTCTTCAAGCAGTATAAGCTCAACCGCGCGGCTGAGCTGCTCAAGGAAGGGAAATACAACATTTCGGAGATCTCACTGCTCACCGGGTTCAGCACGCTGTCGCACTTCTCGACGAGCTTCAAGAAGCAGTTTGGCGTCACGCCGAGCGAGTATTAACCAAATACACAAACAAATGACCAAATCCGAAAAAGATTTGGTCATTTTTATTACCTATATATATAAATAATGTGTTATCTTTGCATCGTGAATTTTTCTTCTGTTAACTACAAACACAATATCACAATGAAACTCCTCAAGAAACTCGCAGTTGCCGCTCTTTTTGCCGCTGCTGCAATCCCAGCCTCAGCACAGTGGCAGCGCGTTCCAACTCCTAACGACACCCTGCAATCGGTTCGCGTCAATCCGAACGGCAGCGTCACCTACAGCATCTATGCACCCAAGGCTCGCACCGTCTCTCTGGCTGGCGACGCTATGCCATGGGGAGCAAAAGTCGATGCAAAAGAGGCGAAGAATGGCGTATGGAGCTTCACCGTACCTAATGTTACTCCTGGTGTCTATCGCTATCACTTCGTAGTCGATGGCGTTCAGGTTTACGATCCTAAGGCTCCATCGACCGTCGAACTCGGCGCTACTGCCATGGTGGCTCCTAAGGGCGATGAGTTCTTTGCCTATCGCAAGGACATCCCACACGGAGCAATGGCTGTACGCAGCTATGAGTCGAAGACCATCGGCACGACTCGCACCATGCGTGTCTGGACACCTGCTGGCTACGAGAAGTCTTCGCAGAAACTCCCTGTTCTCTACCTGATCCACGGCGGTGGCGACACCGATACCTCTTGGCCAGGTGCTGGCGCTGCTGGCAATATCCTCGATAACCTCTTGGCCGACGGTAAGATCAAGCCAATGATCGTGGTTATGCCAAATGGCAGCATCGACGTAGATGGTGACTTCACCGGTGAGGTACCACTCTTTGCTAAAGATATGACCACCGATATCATCCCATTCATCGAGAGCAACTATCGCGTACTCACCGACCGCAAGAACCGCGCTATGGCTGGCTTGTCAATGGGTGGCATGGAGACGCTCGAAACCTGTCTGCAGAACATCGATATGTTCAACTACGTCTGGGTACTCAGCAGCAGTTTCAAGCCAGGTAGCGACTTCAAGGCAGAGGCAGAACGTCTCGGTGTCTTCAAGAATGCAGACAAGATCAACAAGACCTGGAAGATCTTCGCTTTCACCCAGGGCGGTCCTACCGACATCGCTTATCAGAATGGCATCAACTGCCGTAAGATCTTCGACGAAGCTGGCATCAAGTATGAGTACAACGATGTCTCTGGTGGTCACAGCTGGGAGGCTTGGCGTCAGAATCTTTATGATCTCGCACAGAGATTGTTCAAGTAGATTTAAGAGGAGTAAAAAGGGAGTAAAAGAGTAGTAAAAGGGGAGTAAAAGGGACGATACAACCAGCGGTTCCACACTTCTGATAGCTGATACTATCGTCCCTTTCACTCCTCTTTTACTACCTTTTTACTCCTCTTTTACTACCCTTATACAATTTATATTCCGTCGTAAATAACCTTCACGATCAATATCGTCAACACCGTGATAATGACAGGGCGAGCAATGGTCTCGCCCTTCTTTATGAACGACCGTGCGCCGAGATAGTTGCCAGCCACGCTGAAGACAGCGGCGGCGAGGCCTAACTGCAAGACCACCGTGCCATTGAGCAGGAAGACGCAGAGCGACATGATGTTCGACGAGAGGTTGATAACCTTGGTGATACCTGCTGACTGACGGAGCGTAAGGTGTGCCATACCTGTCAACAGAAGCATCAGAAAGGTGCCGGTGCCAGGGCCATAGAAGCCATCGTACATACCGATGAAGAAGGCCGAGGCAAGAACAACAATCCAGGTGCGTGTAGTGATGGAAGGCTCAGCGTCTCGCGCCAGCGTCTTATGTGTGAATACATAGAACGCGATAAGCGGCAAAGCTATGAGCATCACGATCATAAATGCACGATCTGGCACCAACAGCGAGAGCTGCGAACCTACCCACGAGCCGAGCAATGCCAAGATGCACGAAGGCAAGGCCATCGTCCAGAGCATATAGCCTTTGCTGGCATACTGCGCCGTGGCTACGGTGGTGCCGACAGCCGAACTGAGTTTGTTGGTACCGATGGCCATGTGTGGAGGCAAGCCGGCCAACAAGTATGCAGGCAAAGAGATCAAGCCACCGCCACCAGCAATGGCATCGATAAAGCCCGCCAGAAAAACCAGCGGGCATACAATGAGATATTCCATGATTTCTTAAGGGGATTTTTGGAAAGGGTAGTAAAAGAGTAGTAATAGTGTAGTAAAAAGGGAGTAAAAGGGACGATAGTATCAGCTATCTGAAGAGTAAGACCGCTGGTTGTATCGTCCCTTTTACTCCCCTTTTACTCCTTTTTTACTCCCTTTTTACTCCCTTTTTACTCCCTTTATTTAACAGTTACCAGGAAGTAGTTCTTCTTACCCTTCTGCAGGATAATATACTTACCCTGGAGCATATCAGCCTCGGTAATCTCCTGATCAAATGCGCCGAGCTTCTGCTTGTTCAAGCTGATGCCACCGCCCTGAGCGAGCTTGCGGAACTCACCCTTAGAGATGCCGATACCCTCAGCAAAGAGATCTACAGCCTTAGCACTCTCAGCCATCTGAGCCTTGCTAACCTCGAAGGTAGGAACTGACTCAAAGATCTGAAGCAAGGTCTCCTCGTCGAACTTACGAAGCTCCTCTGCGCCACCATTGCCGAAGAGAAGGTTCGAAGCAGCGACTGCCATCTCGAAGTCCTCCTGGCTGTGAACCATAACAGTAAGCTCCTGAGCAAGACGCTTCTGGAGTGGACGCAAGT
The DNA here is from genome assembly GCA_045598885.1 of Bacteroidales bacterium. Classification (GTDB taxonomy): domain Bacteria; phylum Bacteroidota; class Bacteroidia; order Bacteroidales; family UBA3663; genus Liminaster. The sequence continues at coordinate 15,516 of JAZRVB010000049.1, read as the reverse complement.
GAGCGGCCTCCTCCTGCTGCTTCTCAAGGTCGAGAATCTCCTCCTGGGTCAATGAGGTGAAGATACGGATGTAACGCTTAGCATCCTCATCGGTCACATTGAGCCAGAACTGATAGAACTTATAAGGAGAGGTACGCTTAGGATCGAGCCATACGTTACCGCTCTCAGTCTTGCCGAACTTCTTGCCATCGGCCTTGGTGATGAGTGGACAAGTGAGTGCGAAAGCCTCGTTGCCAGTCACCTTACGGATGAGCTCAGTACCAGTGGTGATGTTACCCCACTGATCTGCGCCACCGAGCTGAAGCTTACAGTTAGCAACCTCGTTGAGGTGAAGGAAGTCGTAACCCTGGAGGAGCTGATAAGTAAACTCGGTGAAAGACATACCGTCAGCTCCATTCTCACCGGTGAGACGACGCTTTACTGAGTCCTTTGACATCATATAGTTGACGGTAATGAGCTTACCGATGTTACGGATGAAATCGAGGAAAGAGAAGTCCTTCATCCAGTCGTAGTTGTTAACCATTACGGCTGCATTAGGAGCGTCGCTATCGAAGTCAAGGAACTTAGAGAGCTGCTTGCGGATGCACTCCTGGTTGTGACGGAGCATAGCCTCGTCGATGAGCACGCGCTCCTTTGACTTGCCCGAAGGGTCGCCAATCATACCCGTAGCACCACCCACGAGCGCGTATGGCTTGTGACCACACTTCTGGAAATGACGAAGCATCATGACACCTACGAGGTGGCCGATGTGAAGAGAATCGGCAGTTGGGTCAATACCAAGGTAAGCGGAGGTCATCTCCTTCTGAAGCTGCTCTTCGGTGCCTGGCATCATATCCTGGATCATGCCACGCCACTTGAGTTCCTGTACAAAATTCAGCATCGAATGATTGAATTTAATATTTTGAATGATAATAATAGTTAATACAAATCATTAAATTTGCGGGCGCAAATATACGCATTTTTTTTATACAATCCAACTAAATCCCCGAAAATCGTATACATTTTTAAAATACGATCTGTTTACCAATACTCTGCCCCTCAGGTGTAAAGCACTTCCTTCATATATATTCCTCACAGTATTATTTCTTCTCATACCCTTCGTAGTAGTAGCTCTGCTCAATGCCCTTCATGATTACTTCACGGTTATCGATGTCAGAAGTGAGATGCTGCTGGATGAGAAAGCGGATTTCGAGGTCATTGATGGGTGATCGTTCCATCGCTGAGAGGTACTGGTCTTTGTCAATGTATTGCCAATTGACAACCTGATGGAGTGAACGACGAAGCATCATATCGAGCCAGATGCGCGTACTGCGGCCATTACCCTCCATGAAAGGGTGACAGACGTTCATCTCGACGTACTTCTCAATGATGTGTTCGAAAGTGTCCTCTGGCATCTTCTCTACGGCAGCAAGTGCTTCGCGGAGGTAGAGCGAATTGGCAAAACGGAAGCCACCCTTGGCAATATTCTTCTCGCGGACTTCGCCTGCGAAAGGATACAGGTCATCGAACAGATAGTGATGTATCTGCTGAAGTCCTGCCGTAGTGCCAACAGGAATCTGGTTGATGTCGCCTGTCTCAAAGAGGCGGTGAGCATTCTGTAATGAACGTTCGTCTATTTCGTGTGTTGTCATAACGTTTTGTTGCTATAGAGGCATATAAAGACTTATTGCTCATGGCGGAGGTCCACCTCCGATTGTGCAAATATATGTATTTTATTAATAAGGTGGACAATTATACTTGAAATAATGATGAAATTATTCTTCCCCTTTCCTCAAGATGCATTGTTTTCATTTTTTGAGCATTAAATAACATCAATAGCATCTTTTAATGAAACAAATTGATAAAGCTTCCTTTATCGCAGTTTTGTTAGCTCTTGATACGGGAATCTTTTTGTCCGAATAGAACATATTGAGGAATAAACGTCCATTTGAGCCTTCCATCGATTCTACATATTCAAGGTTTACGAGGAATCCACGGTGACATTGCACAATGAAGTCGTGTTCAGAGAAGTCTTCCTTCAGTTGCTTGATAGTAGTGCGAATTGTGGTATTTGTTAGCTGTTCATTGTCAATATAGCAAACGTCTGCATTCAACCAGACAAAGAGTAAATATAAAGGTACTGGAGCAGGCAAGGATGCTAAGGATAGAATGTAGTGATAGAATATCCTTAATTTTTTTCGAAGAATTTTTCATTTAACTTGCCACTTGCCACGCCGCCCTCGTAACTCCCTGATTATCGCAGCGTAACAAGCGTGGCAAGTTAGTGGCAAGTCGCCACAACTTGCCACGCACTTACCACTTTGAGTGCAAGTGGCAAGTTAAATGAAATTTTTCTATTTTTGAATGAAGGAACGGACGTCGTGAGGGCAAAATGTCCATTCCTGCATTCAGGATTGTCCGACTTGGTTCCTAGTCGGACTATCTTGCATCACGGCATCTTCTACACGGTACAGTGTAGGACATGCCATGGTCGTGACGGTCAACACAACTTTTCTTGTGTTGACTCCATGCAACAAAAAAGTCAACACAAGAAAAGTTGTGTTGACCGTCACGATCGTGGAAGCTGACATCGCGTACGGAATGTCAGCTTCCGTGTTATTTTGTCATCAGTTTGATCTGTGTAGCATAGAAATAGAATACCTGCTAAGATAAGTATTCTTCTCATGTGTGTGCTATTTTACTTGACACCTACGACTTCGACGACCGCAGGGAGCTGTTTCTTCCACTGGTGAACCCACTCGAACCATTTCAAGTAATCCCATCGGCCATCGGCTGTAGGGGCAAAAGTCTCAAGGTCAGGGGCCGCGCAGGCAGCGCGATAGATGAGCGAACCATCAGCATTGAGCTTCACGCCATAGAGGATCTGCTCGCGGCGATCGATGACACGTGTGACGTTGGCAGTTGGCAAGTCAAGTGCCAGCGCCGCCTTGCTCATATATGGGAAGTTCTTGCGATTACCATCCGGCCAGTCCTTGCCATAAGACGCGCAAAGTCCTTCGCCATCGAACATGTACTCGTTGATGGCCACATCCACACTGTCGTGATTCAACGAGCCAACTTTCATGACACCAGTCACAAACTCAAGTGCAGACAACTCCTCACTCCTCACTCCTAATTCCTCACTTTTCGTCAACTGTTGAACAATCTGGTGCTCACGATTGCCTGCATAGAGAATATATCGGCTCTTGCTATTGAGTTTCTGACCTTTATACTCCCAGCCTTCCACATTCATATCGACGACCGTGCGGACAGGACCTTTAGCGACGATCTTGGCCTGACGCCAGTCGAATGGCTTGAGCATCTGCATGCAAGGATCGGCGAGCTTGGCGCCTGACGGAGTATTGACATAGTTGGGATCATCCTTCGAATCATCCCAACCGCGGAGCGTGCCGAGCGTGGCTGTCTGGCCGACGATGATATAATCCTCGCCATAGTTATAGATAGCCGCTGAGTCGCGGATCTCAGGGGTATACCACATCGAGCGCTCCAGTTCGAGCTGTGGCACGCGCTTGCCATAGAGGTCGGTACCCTGGTCGCTGCGGAAGTAGACACGGTAGCCCATGATCTCATTCTCGAAGCAGAGGCCATGTGGGAAGACCTCGTTATAATAAGCATCGGAAGTGCACGAGATGGTGTCGATCAATGGATTCTGCTCTGTCAGGTCGATGGTGCGGCCTTTCTTGACATTGCGACGACGCATCGTGGCAAAGACGCGGCTCTCATAGCGGTCGGCAGGAAGAGGCTTCTTGCCGAAAGTCACCTCCAGCGACTTGCGCTCGTTGGCCCCCAGATTGATGACCAATGCCAGCTCATCGTAGACGCCATCGCCATTGAGGTCATCGAGCTGAGAAGAAACCTCTACTCCATCGACGCGCACGATGGCTGACTTATATTTGAGTGCGGCAGGGAGCTTGACGCAGACAGGTGCGTCCTTATACTCCGTGGCATTCGGGTTGGTAACTTGCAGAGTGACAATACCGTTCTTGCCGACATTATCCAATGTCAGCTGAGCCGTCGAAGCAACGTAAGCCAACTCCTGATGCTCCTGAGCCAGGGCGCAAGTGGCGGCAAGAGCCAGCATCGAAAGGGTGCAAAGTGTTTTCATATTACATCGCCTTACCATTGACCACAAGTCCCGTGATATTGACATTCTCAGCATACTCGGTCATCACAGGATCAATACCCTCTGGCAGATAGAGCTGGACGTTAGAGATCTGGATATCCTTGCTCTCGTTGATCTCGATACCGAAGTCGGCTGTCACCTGGGTGTTGGTGATATTGATGTTGGTGACAGGCATCTCTGGCAAGCCATTGAAGTAGAAGGCGCGGAGAGCTCCCTGGCAGGTCACATTATTAATATATATATCCTTGAACTGAGGGGTCTCCTCGCTCACTGGCTGCATGTCACGCTCTGGCACGATACCCTTGGCGGCCATCTCCTGCTTGAGCTTCATGGCGTCGCTGGCTGAGAGGCCGGTGTAATGCAGGTCGAAGAGGATGCAGTCGGTTGGGATATTGATCATGTTAACATTGTCGATGTGGATATTCTCCACCACGCCGCCACGGCCGCGAGCCGACTTGAAGCGAAGGCCTACGTCGGTGCCGAGGAACATACAGTTCTTGACGCTGACATTCTTGACGCCGCTCGACATCTCTGAGCCGACGACGAAGCCACCATGGCCATGATAGACGGCGCAGTCGCTGACTACGACATTCTCACAAGGAGTCTTCAGGTCACGGCCATCCTGGTTCTTGCCGCTCTTGACGCAGATAGCATCATCACCGACGTCGAACTTGGTATTGACCACCAGCACGTTCTTACAAGCCTCGATATCAAGGCCGTCGCCATTCTGGCTGTTCCAAGGATTGATGACCATCACGTCGCGGATGATGACGTTTTCGCATAGGAATGGATGGAGGTTCCACGCGGGTGAGTTCTGGAAGCAGACGCCTTCGAGCAATACGTTCTGGCACTTCTTGAAGTCGAGGAGCGTAGGGCGCAGGAAGTCGCGGGCCAGCTCCCAGTCCTTCTCTGTCTGGCACCAGTTAGGTACGTTCATATCGCATTTCTGCAATTCCTCGAGGATGGCCTGGGTAGGTGCCCAGAGCTCAAAACCCTGCGCCTCACCTGTCACGCCGCCCTGCTTCTGGAGCGCCTTCCACTGGCTTTCGGTAAGCTTAGAGCGCTTGATCCAGCGCCATGCGTCGCCGTTGCCATCGATCGTACCGAAGCCTGTAATGGCGATATTCTGCTTGCCGTCGGCATTGAGCGGACTCTGGCAACGCTTGGTCTTGAGGCCTTCGAAATAGGTATTGACGATTGGATACTTGTCATAATCGCCTGAGAAGAGAATCACAGCGCCTTCCTCGAGGTGCAGATCGACGTTGCTCTCGAAGGTGATTGGCCCAGTGAACCACACGCCGCGTGGCACCACGAGATGACCGCCGCCCTGCTCATCAAGCTGTCGCATGGCTGTGGCAAAGGCGCGGGTGTTGTCAGCATGGCCATCGCCAATACCGCCACACTCGGTGATGGAGAGACGAGTAGCAGGGAAGGTCGGAGCCTGCATGGCTGGCATCTCGAAAGGAAGGTCCTTGAGGTAGGACTGCAGAGATGCATTGAAATCCTGATTAGCAGAAGGGGGTTGGCAAGAACTCAAGCCACACGCGGCGGCTACTGCCAAGGCAAACAAAGAGGATTTAATAAGTTGCATAAATAATGTGTAGTGTTTAGTTTTTTATAGGAAATGTGTCTGTATTGACAATCTGTTTATTCGGAGAGTATTGCTTTGACTGGTGAGATACGTGCCACCAAAGCAGAAGGTCCCAGAAGCACCAGCAGCGTGATGGCGACGGTTCCCAGATTGATGAGCAGGATCATCGGCACGCTCAGGTCGATAGGTACCCACTCTAGATAATAAGTGGCCGGATCGAGCTTCATCACATGCCACTCCCACTGCACGTAGCAGGCGGCCAACCCTATGGCATTGCCCCAGAGCATGCCCTGACCAGTCAGGAAGAGCGCCACCCAGAGGAAGACGTGGCGCAGACGGCGGTTGTCAAGACCCTGCGCCTTGAGGATGCCAATCATCTGCGTACGCTCCAGAATGATAATCAGCAAGCCGCTGATCATCGTGAATGCTGCCACCACGGCGATGAGGATCAGTATGACCCAGACGTTGGTATCCAGCAGTTCGAGCCAGCTGAAAATAGTAGGATTCAGTTGCTCGACGGTTTGTACATAGAAGGGAGTTCCCTCCCTGTCGGTTTCTGTCAGGAGATGGTCGAGGAGAGAAAACTGGCGTTCCTCCAGTCGCTCAAAATCATCAATATTGATGGAGAGGCCGCTCACCATGTCCTCGTCCCAGCCACTGATCTGCTGCAACAGCGGCAAGCTGGCAAAGACCATCTGCTGGTCGATCTCCGAGAAGTGTGTCTGATAGATGTCCGCTACATGCAGCTTGCGCACCTTCACCTTGGCATTCTCCGCTCCTAAGGCAAACGGATCGGCATCACGGTCGGCTTGTATGAAGTAGAATGGCACTTCATCACCCACCTTCAGCTGCAGTTTGTCGGCAATGGGACGGCTTAGGATGACATCGCGGTCACTAAAAGTATTCTCGGTCAGGGAATCGGCAAACTCCTCACTCCTAACTCCTAACTCCTCACTCCTAACTCCTTTTACCACCACACTCAGAAAGTCCGTCTCCGACTTGATGATCGATGGCTTTGTGATAAATGACTCGACACGCTCCACGCCCTCTATGGACGTAATCACATTGAGCAAGCTGTCGCTTACGCAGATAGGTGGCAGCTCATACGTCTGATTGTTGACCAGCGCCTGCACCTGCAGATGACCGCCGAAGCCGATGACCTTCTGCCGGATCTCTTCCTTGAAACCCACCACGATACCCACCGTGATCAGCATCACCGCCACACCGATGGCTATGCCTGCGATGGCAATCCTGACCGCCGGCCTTGAAACGCGGTAGGCGCTCCCACCATCGGTCGGAACGCCTGAGTCAAAATGAATGCGCTTGGCTATGTCAAAAGCTAAACTCAAAATAAATGATAGAATTAAAAAATGATAGAATTAAAAAATGCCCCCTCGCGCGAAGCAGGATTTTTTCATTTTTAATTCTTTAATTATATCATTTCATGGATTAATCCTCAGATTGATCCATAACCGTGGCCTGGTAGACCTTGATGGCCTTACCCAGCACGATGAGAGCATGCTTGAGGTCTTCCTTATTGAGCACGTAAGCCATTCGCACCTCATTCTTACCGAGGCCTGGCGTGACGTAGAAGCCATTGCCCGGAGCCATCATGACGGTGCAGCCCTCGAACTCGAAGTCGCTCAAGCACCATGCGCAGAACTTCTCCGCATCGTCCACCGGCAGTTTCACCATCGTATAGAAGGCACCCATCGGCACTGGCGAATAGACACCGTCGATGCGGTTCAAGCCATCAATCAGGAACTTACGACGCTCCACATACTCATCGTATGTATCGAGCATGTACTCTGGATCAGCATCGATCGAAGCCTCAGCCACGATCTGACCGAGCAACGGTGGAGAGAGACGAGCCTGGCAGAACTTCATGATGTTCTGGCGCACAGCAGCGTTCTTGGTGACGATAGAGCCCACGCGGATACCCGTCTCAGAGTAGCGCTTCGACACTGAGTCGATAAGGATGACATTCTGCTCAATGCCCTCGAGGTGCATGGCCGAGATGTATGGCGAACCCGTGTAAATGAACTCACGATAAACCTCGTCGGAGAAGAGGAACAGGTCATGCTTCTCCACGATGTCGCGCAGCTGGTTCATCTCCTTGCGGCTGTAGAGGTAGCCGGTAGGGTTGTTAGGGTTGCAGATCAGGATACCCTTGGTGCGAGGAGTGATGAGCTTCTCAAACTCCTCCATCGGTGGCAATGCGAAGCCTTCGTCAATGCGGGTAGGGATCGACTTAATCACCGCACCGGCAACGATAGCGAACGACATATAGTTGGCATACGCTGGCTCTGGCACGATAAGCTCGTCACCCGGATTGAGGCAAGACATGAAGGCAAACAATACCGCCTCCGAGCCACCGGTAGTGACGATGATATCCTCGAGGTCAACGTTGATCTTAAAGCGGCGATAGTAGCCGAGCAGCTTCTCACGCAGGGACTTGATACCCTCCGATGGTGAGTACTCCAGGATCTTACGGTCGATCTTCTTCAACGAATCCAAGCCAGCCTGCATGGTGTTGAGGTCTGGCTGACCGATATTAAGATGATACACCTTCACGCCACGAGCCTTGGCAGCATTAGCCAATGGCACGAGCTTACGGATAGGTGAGAGTGGCATCTGTTTGCCACGTTCAGAAATATCTGGCATCTTGTATAATTACTAATTACGAATTACCGATTACTTTTATTTGCGCGCAAAGATAGTCAAATTCTATCGAACTACCAAATTATCAGGCAAAAAACCTCTCCTTTATCAATAGTTTCAATCAATTTGCCACCTTAGTACCTCTTTTGACCCGCAATAATTCTATAATTTTATAATTCTTTAATTATATAATTTTATCTCGCATCCAAAGCAGCATGATACGCCGCCGCATTGCGCAGGTGCTCGCTGTAAGTCGTCGCGAAATTATGCTTACCCGAGAAGTCCGGCTTTGCACACATATAAAGATAGGTATGGATGCGAGCGTTGAGGATGGTGTCGAGCGTAGCCTTATCGACCATGCGGATCGGTCCAGGTGGCAGGCCTGCATACTTGTAGGTATTGTATGGCGACTCCACCTCGAGGTGCTTGTTGAGGATGCGCTTCAAACCGAAATCCTTCAGCGCGAACTTCACCGTCGGATCGGCTTGCAGAGGCATATCGAACTGCAGGCGGTTCCAATAGAGCATAGCAACCACGCCGCGCTCCGAGCGGTTCTGTGTCTCCTCTTCGGCGATGCTTCCCAAGATAGTCACTTCCTGTGGTGTCAATCCCCAGCCATCGGCCTTGGCCACACGTGCCTCGCTCCAGAACTTGCGATACTCCTTGAGCATGCGCTGCATCAGGTCCTTCGGCTTGACGTTCCAATACACCTCGTAAGTGTCAGGCAACAAGATGCCAATGACATTCTGCTCATCGGTCTCAGCCTCCTGCAGGAACTCCGGGTCGAGCATCGCCGCCATGATCGCCGCGCTGTCGCACATCAGTTTCTCGCTGACCTTGCCTGCCCACTGCTCCTTGAGTCGCATCTCGTGGAAGGTGATCCGCACCGGGGTCTGCTGATGGAAGCAGATCTTCTGTGCCACCGCTCTGGCCGTCATGCCGCTGTCTATGCGATAGGCTCCCTCCAGGCTTCCCGCCTTGAGTTTCTCGTCGAACTTATACAGTTCCAGCGCCTGCTTGATGCGACTGTCCGTCAGCACCTCAGGCGTCTTCAGCTCATTGCCCTCAATGTATACCCACTCGGTCTTCTCGACAGCCGAGACGCGCGTCAGGCGGTTCCACATCCAGTAGCCAATGCCACCAGCCGTCAGCAGCACCACAGCCACCACCGCCAGGATCACCCACTTGGCCTTACCGCCCTGCTTCTTATCCTTCTTGTCTTTCGTTTCTTTCTTTGCCATATTGGTTTTAATACTTATATCCGGTGCAAAGATACGAATTTTCATCGAAATAACCTCTCCCCTCTCTTATTTTTCGCTCAATCTCCCCCTTTTTCACATTTTTTTGACCAAAAAATTTGGAAGTATCATGATTATCCCTTATCTTTGCACCCGCTTAATCACCAAAAGATGTGATTCTGCACAATCAGATACAATCCTGTATCCAAAGTTTATCCTGAGTTATATCGAAGGAACTGGAGAGATGGGTGAGTGGCTGAAACCACCGGTTTGCTAAACCGACGAGCCTGATTAGGGCTCCACGAGTTCGAATCTCGTTCTCTCCGCTTAAAACGTTCGCAATTATTTTTTGCGGACGTTTTATGTTTTATTGAGAAATATTTGGAGATAAGGAAAAAAAGTACCATCTTTGCACCCAGAATATTAAATAAACCCTATGGCTGAAAAAGAATTAAGATCCTATAGACTCACGTCAATGGAGGAACCATCAGATGAAATGCTGCATGCCATTATGGAGCAGGTAGCTGAGGCAGCTCGTGAATCTACCAAAAGAGCAGAGGCTGCCATGCAAAGAATGTTAGAAGAAACCTTCGCAAAAATCAAAGAACAAAAAGCGCTCGCATCATGAGCACAAGAAGACCTACACTTTGTATTGTTGCAGGACCTAACGGCTCTGGAAAAACAACGACAACACTCCGACTGCTTGCCAATGAATGGACAGCAGATAGTCTTTATATCAACCCCGACAATATAGCACAAGAAACATTTGGAGACTGGAACTCTCCGGTTCTTTTTCGTTTGTACAGAGAATCCGACCATCAATGTACAACGTATCACTAAACGCTTCCTTGAAGGAGGTCATGAGGTTCCAATCTCAAAAATCATCTCCCGTTATTATAAGTCATTAACGAATGCCGCTCAAGCTATTGCTATCGTTGATCGTGCTTATGTCTATGATAATTCTGTAGAAAACGAGCTCCCCAAGCTATTATATCGCACTACCGATGGCATGATATTCAAACAATACATAGAGAATATCCCTGAGTGGGCGAAAGCTCTGATATAGTTTACAGAGAGAAACAGGAACTTCTCAGCCATTATCTCCATATCCGTGCAGCTGAGATTTTGTCGCAAAACGTAAATATCGGCGATAAAATTGACGAAATCGGCGATAAACCCAGAGTATCGGCGATAAAAAGGGGCAAATTCTTGCTTTGGGAGCCAACAGAAACAGGACTTATAAATTGAGATAGCAATCTCACTTCGATTAATCTATGTTCAAAAAACCACAACCTCAAATGATAAAGATTCATCCTTTCAAAGCAATACGAGAGTGGAGTCATCGTCACCCCACGCAAAGCTCATTCATGGTCGATTTAATCGCCACCATCCTCGGCATTGTCCTGACTTTCGGCACCACCATGTGGTACGAGAAGCAGCAGAAAGCGGAGGCAGCCGATGCGCTCGTGGAGCGTTGCCTGTCGAACATGGAGACGCGCCTGAAGAATCTCGATAGCGTCATCGAGAAATATGACAACCTGAATCATCTTTACCAGCTAGCCACCACACAACCGCTTGATTCATTGGATAATGAGACGCTGTATAAGCTCATCGATGCCTTCACATGGTCATACAATCTGATTACCAACCATGCGTATGAGAAGTCGTTCTCGCAGAGCGTCAACAGCCATGAGATCCTCGGCTCTTTTGCCAACGTCATCGGTGCCGGTTATGAGTATCTGCATGTAGCCGAAGAGAACCATGAGGAGATCAATCGCCTGAAGAAGGAATTGCGTCGCGGCCAGATTCTCGAACGTCAATCTTCCTGGGATCAGAACACCATCCGTCAGTATGTGTCTTCAGTGCTGACCGATGCACAGTTCATCTATTTCCAGGAGGAGTTTATCCAGCATGAGCACACCGTCCGTCACCTCCACCACTTCCTACAACTCTTCATCCCCGAAGCCCGCCGCTTGTGGAATAAGGAAATCACGGAAGATGAGTTTTGGCAGAAAACTAATGATCGATGGAATGAAAATTGAAAATGACAATCATGACAATTGACAATCACGACAACGTGATGTTATTTCAATTGAGTACCGAAGATTGGAATTTGAGCCTTCGACATTACAAAATCAATCAATTAGGCAAGAGAAAGAAGATGAATAAAAAGGCATTTATATATGGTGTTTCGGTGTCTGGAGATAACTTTACTGTTCCTGACCAGTTTAGTTCCTAAGGTGTCGTTTAGTCCTACGCCTGATTCCGATTTTTCTTTCTCTTTGGGATTGAACCTCGCAGATAATAACGACCCGGCTGAAGTTCTGAATCTTCCTGAGCGAATTGCCGAGAAGACGGGGATTATTGAAAAATATTAGGAGATACGGGAAAGAAAATCCTCACGCATCGGAGAGAAGGTATCGATGACGATACCAGGCTCCAGGCACCGGCAGGCATGTGGCTGATTAGGTTTGATCAGGATGCCATCGCCTTCGGTCACGATGCGTGTCTCACCATCGACCGTGAACTCATACTTGCCGCTGGCGATGTATGACGACTGGGTGTGAGGATGGGCGTGCATGGCGGCCAGGCCATCCTTGACAAATTTGACGCGGACGACCATCAGGTCATCATTATAGCCTAAGATCATACGCTCAAGGCCAGGGCCGGCAGCTTCCCACTTCTGATTGTCGGCAGGGATGAATATTTTGCTTTCCATTTATGTGTTTTATTAATGTTACTGAATGACATAGGTATTGAATGAATGGGCGGCAGCACGGATGTTGAGATACTTCTGGTTGACGCGGATATTGAAGACTCTCTCCTTGTCGGTGAAGTTGCCGGTGACGACCACATAGCCCTTGCCTTTCTTATAGATGACCATCGGGGTCTCTGGGAACTCACGACCGGAATAGGTCACGAGCTCATCGCCTTTCTCAATGAACTGGCTGAAATGCTTCACGGCATAATACTCGGCGGTGTAGCGATGCTTACGTGTCTTGCTGTCGACCTGGATCAGCGCGTTCTGTGTCCAACCCCAGGTGCTGACGCCATTGTCTGGGAGGAGGAAGTTCCAGATATAGTACTCGTCGACGCCATTGCCGAGGTTATCGCTCAGCAGGAAGAAGGTATGCTCGCCGGCCTTCCAATCCATCTCTCCATTGCCACACTCACTCTCCGAGCACATCCAGTGACGGATGCCTGGGTGGCGCGCCTTGAGGGTCGGGATGCGCTCGCGGCACTCCCACTGGGTGGCCATACCATAGATCTGCTCCTCGAGCTGCTTATCCGAAAGGATCTTCTCGATGTAATCCTGACGATTGGTATTGAACGTGCCAAGCCAGAGCTTGACCTCTGGATGCGACTTGCGGAGCGCTGGTGCCAGATAGTCACGATTGAAGCGGACGGTTCCTTCGGCCGTCCAGGCGCAACCCGGATAAGGTGTATAAGAGTATGCCTCGTTCTGATAGCAGACGCTGCGGATGTTGATTCCCTCTGCCTGATAGAGGTCGATGAACTTGACGAACATATCGGCATAGCACTGCAGGTAGCGAGGATCCTGGATGAAATAATCCTGGAGGGCCAGGTGCTTCGGATAGACACCGAAGCGGTCACCGAGCAGTTTCTTCTCCTCAGGATTGAGAGATGACTGCCCCATATAGAGCATATAGTCTTTCTTCGGATCCTGCGTGTTGTACTTACTGCTGACCACACAATAGTCGTGATTGATCTTCATCCAGGTCGGAGGACTCCAAGGCGACATGAAGAACTCCATGTCATTATTATATACCTGCGCGGCCTTGATCAGCTGGATGATGTTCTGCTTGTCATGCTCGATGTTGAAGTAGCGTAGCTCAAAGTCGCCATCGACCTCCGAGCAGGAATACCACTCACGGGCATAGTCATTGGCATTCATCGAGAGTCGGCCACGGGAGAAGCGCAGGTCGCCGTCTGGCGAGAAGAGGTTGCGCATGATCTCCTGCTGCTGTTTGGTATCGAGCATGTTATAAGCGTCCCAGTCAAGCTCGTTGAAGCAGGTTCCCCAGGCGACGAACGGCATGCCATGCTCCTCGCCCATCAGCGAGTAGCGCGTAGGGCCTTCAGCGGTGGCAGAGAGGGAAGCCTTGCCGGTCTTCCAGGATTTGTCTTCGGTAGTCGTATAGGTCCTGACCTTCTGCGCGCTGGCACAGAAAGAGAGGGCGGCACAGAATGCTAAAAATAGTCTTCGCATGATAATTTATAAATGATGATAAGTTTTTTTTATCTTATTTTTCGCCGCAAAAATACATTTTTTATGACAAATGACCAACTTTTTTTGCCATTTTCTTTGACTTAAGCCTAGGAATATTTGCCTGTGTCGTGGAAAAAGATTATATTTGCAACAGAATACTGCAGAATATGGAAAACAATTCTATTGATACTAAGATACTTATTATCGATGACAATCAGTCGGTACTGCGCACGCTGAAGCTGGTGCTGAATGGCGTATTCGGAACGATTGTCACAGTCCCCGACCCGAAACTGATTCCTGCGCTGCTACAGGCAGGAGATGTGGACGTGGTGCTGCTCGACATGAATTTCGACGCCCGCAAGCTCGACGGCGAGGAGGGTCTTTTCTGGCTCAATCGCATCAACGAGATGCCCAATGCTCCTGCGGTCGTGCTGATCACAGCCTTTGGAGATATTGACCTGGCTGTGCGAAGCGTGCAGCAGGGTGCCGAAGACTTTATCACGAAACCTTGGGACAATCAGGTGCTCATCCAGAAACTTAAAGCCGCCATCGAGAAGCATCGCGCCAAGCTGCAGACAGCCAAGCTGGCCGCCGAAGCAGCGTCGCTACATGACAAGATCGAGGCCGACCAGCAGCTCTCGCTCGATGAGCTGGAAAAGAAGCATATCCTCGAAGTCATCGATCAGGAGCATGGCAATCTGGTCAATGCCGCCGAGCGACTGGGAATCTCTCGCCAGACGCTGTATAATAAGCTGAAGAAATTTGACGTGCTGAGATAGTTGTTAATTGTTAACTGTTAATTGTGCAAATGCTTAAGCAACGGCATTATCACCTTTACATGCTCATCGTCAGCCTGATGCTCATGGCGTCGGGTGGCTTGCTCATGCTGGCATGGCAGAGCCGCTGGAACTGGCTGGCCGTAGGAGGTTGCTTGGTGCTCTGTCTCTCCTTTATATATATAATGTGGCGAGGTGCCTCGTTCCTGCCCGATCAGGTCAAGTATTTCTTAGGATGTTTGAGGAGCAAGGACACGATGAGCCGATTCCCTGAGACAAAGGATAACGAGTTGAAACGGATGTATGAGGACATGAACCTCATCATGCAGAAGTACGGTCAGAGCCAGATGGAGCTCGAGACGAAGCGCATGTACTACGACCGTATCCTCCGCATCATGACTCACGAGCTCCGCAACTCCATCACACCGATCATCTCTCTGAGCGAAGACATGCTGCAGCGTGAATATGCTCCTGAAGATAGCCGCGAGGCCGTAGAGGTGATCAATGAGCAATGCACGTCGATCAAGACTTTCCTCGACAGCTATTACGAGCTGACGCATCTGCCAAAGCCAGAAATCAAGGAAGTCGATGCGAAGTCTCTACTCTTACACATCGAGCGCCTCTACCCCGATCAGGGCATCAGCATCGAATGTACGCAGGGATTAACGCTGCAATGCGATGAAGACCAGATCAAGCAGCTGCTGATCAATCTGGTAAAGAATGCACTTGAGGCGATGGGAAATGATAGAATGATAGAATTAAAAAATGAAAGAATTCCTGCTGTAGTGATTACAGCGTCTGCTCCTGAAGGCAAGCCTCGCATCACGGTGAGTGATAAAGGTCCGGGTATTCCTGCCGACAAGCGCGAAGAGATCTTCCTGCCATTCTATACCTCT
>JAZRVB010000048.1:0-5009 GCA_045598885.1 Bacteroidales bacterium | reverse complement strand
CGTCTCTGACCGTATCAGTGACTATAAGAAGATTCTGACGGATTATCATGACAAGTGCCTGAGGCGCGGTGACATCGAGCCCTCTGACACGCTGATAATCTCTGTCAACTACCACATGATCGAGAAAGTGTCCGATGAAGTAAGGACTCTTTACCGGTCTGTGAGCGACCTCGTCGCCTATGCAACAGGTGCTGCCGCCTGTACCACATCAGACCTGATGCTGGTTCTGACGAGCATCAACCAGTCGCTGGACAATATAGCACATCACCTAAACTGTGCCTATTTCGATACCTGGCGCTATATCCAGGTACGGACAGGCTACTGGAAGGCGAAGGTTTATAATCTCAAGACAAGACAGGAAATCATCGACGATGCCTTCGGGCGTTGGCGCAGATCATCATATAAGGCAATAGGAAAAGAATGAAAAGGAAAAGTGTTTTACTGGCTATAAGCCTTACGTTGTGCCTCTCTGCAAAGGCGCAGTATGTGACCTACAATCATGACGAGGACAAGATGAACCAGTTCCTTGTAGGCGAGATTGGAACGGGTTCCCTCTCTCCGGAGTATTACTACTGGCTGTTGCATAACAGTTATCGTAACTCCGCTGCAGCTCGCAACAAACTGTTACACAGGACTGAGGTCGGTGCAGCTGGTTATATGCAGGTGGAGATGGCAGACTCTATCCGTGTCGCTATGGAAAAGCGTGCCGAGATAGAAGCCCTGAATATCGCAGACCGCTCTGGCGGTGCGCTCGACCTTGCATGGGCTGTGGAGGGTGACAAGATCACCACGAAATTGGAGTCATACAAGAAGAACATCGACCGCATACTGGGTGTGGGTGGTAACACGGACAACCAGAGCCGATGGAATGACCATTACAGGATGTTCTCATGTGCTATCAAGGCTACACAGGATGCCTATATGCCGAATGCCGAGCGCAAGAAGCAGTATCTTGCCATCTATGCGGACATCTGCCGTGACAACGAGCAGCTTATAGAGTACCTGGTTCGCCTGAATAATGCCAATCGTACTAACGGACTGCTGAACCAGCAGCTTGTACGGAGCAATCCTACAGCACGCGCTGCTACGGCAGCTCTCAACCGATGGCGTGAAGCCGGATGGAAGGCTACAGGTTCACGTACCGTTTCCGAGTAATATGAACTGTGCGAACCTGCTGAACTTGAAAAAACAGTCCTCGCGTATGCGTATATAATAATATGTGTGGCGATAGGCTCTCCCCCAAAAGGATATAACGACAATAACAACTTATAATCACAACAATCAAAAAAAGAATCTAATATGGATAATCAGATCCAAGTGTTCAACTCTCCGCAGTTTGGAGATGTTCGTATTGTGTTGGGCGAAGACAATGAGCCTCGCTTTTGTCTGAAGGATGTATGTAATGTCCTCGGATTACAGAATTCTGCAGTCATGCGTCGCCTTGACAAGGGGGTGACTACAAATCACCCCCTTTTGACAAGTGGTGGAAATCAGATGGTTACATTCGTAAATGAGGATGGTCTTTATGATGTTATTCTCGATTCGCGCAAGCCTGAAGCCAAGGCTTTCCGCAAGTGGGTGACCTCAGACGTGCTTCCTTCCATCCGAAAGAATGGAGCTTATATGACGGATATCGCACTTGAGCAGGCATTGACGGATCCTGACTTTGGCATTCGTCTTCTCACTAATCTGAAGAAGGAAAAGGAGATGCGAAAGGAACTTGAGCTGAAGACTCAGGAACAGCAGGCACTCCTTATTCAGAAGGATGAGCGTATTGAGGAACTGGACAAGGAGAACAAGAAACTCGCAGAGTCCAGCGAGTATTGCCGAAAGGTACTGCAAGCAGACAGTCTCGTGCCTATCACGCAGATTGCCCAGGACTACGGCACTACCGCCAATGCGATGAACGAGTATCTTCATCAGAATGGCATCCAGTACAAGAAGAACGACAAGGGACCTTGGATCATCTACGCACAGTTCATTGCCAACGGCTATGTACACAGCGAGACTTTCCTTTATACGGACAGCAAGGGCATCGACCATGTGAAGAACAATACGAAGTGGACACAGAAAGGTCGCCTGTTCCTCTATAAGTGGTTCAAGAAGCGCAACATTCTTCCTGTGACGGAACGTCCCGAAGGCTATGTGCTTCCTTATGAGATGCGTAACTGCAAGAGCAAGATTAAGAACACGGATAAACAGGCTTAGTGACTATGGCAAATATTTTGACCGACTTTGGTATCAACCTTCTTGAGGAAGAGGTGGACGACGTCATTTTTCAGACGAATGAGTTCCTTTGTGACGCTACTTTTACCGGAACTTCCGGGCCCTTCTGGTGGTTGTTGCAGATGTCTATGGCACTGGCTGCATGCTTCTCTCTGGTACTTGCCGCGAACCTCGCCTACAAGATGATGATCAAGCATGAACCGCTGGATGTGATGAAGCTTTTCAAGCCTCTTGCCATCGCGGTAATCATGTGCTGGTGGTACCCTCCTGCCGACACGGGCATGACAAACAGCCGCTCTTCATGGTGCTTCCTGGATTTCCTATCCTATATTCCTAACGCCATAGGCTCGTATACTCACGACCTGTATCAGGCAGAGGCGACGCAGTTAGAGGATAAGTTTGAACAGGTACAGGAACTTATCCATACACGAGACACCATCTACACGAATCTACAAGCCAAGGCTGACGTGGCTCATGAGGGCACATCAGACCCTAGTCTGAAGGAGGCGACGATGGAGAGCGCCGGCGTGGAACAGGTCACACAGATGGAAGAGGATGCTGCCAAACTATGGTTTACCTCACTCACATCGGGAATCGTGGTATGCCTTGACAAGATCATCATGACACTGGCGATGATCGTTTTCCGAGTCGGATGGTGGAGCACGCAGTATGTCCAACAGATACTCCTGGGTATGCTGACCATCTTCGGACCGATACAATGGGCATTTTCATTATTACCAAAATGGGAAGGTGCATGGGCAAAGTGGATAACTCGCTATCTTACAGTACATTTCTACGGAGCCATGCTTTTCTTTACGGGTTTCTATGTGCTTCTACTCTTCGATATAGTGCTGAGTATTCAGATTGAAAACCTCACGGCAATCACTACCAGTGAACAGACGATGGCGGCATACCTGCAGAACTCATTCTTCTCAGCAGCCTACCTGATGGCAGCGAGCATCGTGGCACTCAAGTGCCTGAACCTCGTTCCTGACCTTGCAGCATGGATGATTCCTGAAGGTGATACTGCATTCTCTACACGTAACTTCGGCGAAGGTGTCGCACAGCAGGCCAAGGCTACTGCGACTGGCGCACTGAGCCAGCTAACACGATAATATATGGTAATAAAGAATCTTGAAAATAAGATCAAACTGGTCTTGATTGTCTGCTCCCTCTTCCTTGTGGGATGCATCATCATCAGCCTGTCCTCGATATGGACGGCAAGAACCATGGTACTGGATGCACAGCAGAAGGTGTATGTCCTTGATGGCAACGTGCCTATCATGGTCAATCGTACCACGATGGAGGAAACGACGGAGATAGAGGCTACGAGCCATGTCCAGATGTTCCATCACTACTTCTTTACGCTTGCTCCTGATGACAAGTATATCCGATATACACTCGACAAGGCGATGTATCTGGTGGATGAGACAGGTCTTGCACAGTATAATGCCCTTCGTGAGAAAGGTTTTTATAACAACATCATGGGTACGAGTGCCGTGTTCAGCATCTTCTGCGACTCTATCAATTTCGATAAAGAGAAGATGGAGTTCACCTACTACGGCAGACAGCGCATCGAGCGTCGCACGAGCATCCTTACCCGTGAGTTGGTAACAGCAGGTCAGCTGAAGCGTGTTCCCCGAACGGAGAACAACCCTCACGGTCTGCTCATCACGAACTGGCGTACGCTCCTGAACAAGGACATTGAACAGAAAACCAAAGTAAACTATTAAGCGATATGAGCTGGAAAAGATTTATCATCGGGGAAAAGATGCCGGACAAGGCTGATCCCCAGTACAAGGAACGCTACGAGAAGGAGGTGGATGCAGGCAAGCGATTCGCTCGCTGGTCACGCATCGACATTCTTGCAGCAAGGATCCAACAGTGGGCTACCGGTCATGAGCGTGCCTTTCTCGGCATGGTCTTCGGTGTTGTCATCGGATGCTTCGTCTGGAATATCATCGGCATCATCCGTGTGGTGAATGCCCCAACACAGAGACAACAGACGGTTTCTGAGCGTCAGGAGCAACTGCTTGACTCCCTGCGTAGCGACAAACTACAGAAGAGAATATCCAACTGGGCGCTTATGGTTGTTGACTAAAAACGAACAAGAATATGAATCTAAGACAGATTAACTGGAAGCAGCCGAAATACATGCTTCCTGCCATTATCTACATTCCTCTTCTCGCCACAGGCTACTTCGTCATCGACATCTTCCATACAGAGAAGGCGGAAGTGCCTACTGATCTTGAGACAACAGAGTACCTGAATGCAGAGTTACCCAAGGCTCAGTTGGGAGGCAAGGACATTGACTCGAAGCGTGACGCCATGGAGCGCTCTTTCGGACAGATTTCCGACTTCAGCGCTGTAGAGGCTATTGAACAGAATGATGACCAACCACATACAGAGGATTATGATTCCAAATACTCGGATGAAGACCTTGCCCTCCTCGATGCAGACGCAGCCCAAAGGACGGCAGAGCTGGAGGCTTCCCTCCAAGAAAGACTGCGTCAAAGTGCCGAAAAAGGTAAAGCCATAGGTGATGATGGATTTTCTCCCTCTCTTTCCGAAGAGGATCGTCTTGCTCGCCATGAGACCTCACAAGCTCAGGCTCTGGCAGAACTGGAGCAGGCTCTTGCCCAGGCAAGACTTGCTGGAACCCAGAAAGCCAATGGCGCAGTAAATGGCATCACCCAAGGTGCAGAGGATCTCGCCAATCGTGACTCAATGCATACGGGTAAGGTCGTTTCCGGTACTGTAGAGGTAAACGACAAGGCTGTCAC
>JAZRVB010000047.1:0-4584 GCA_045598885.1 Bacteroidales bacterium | reverse complement strand
CCTTTATCTGTTTTACCGTTCCACTTCCCTTCAGTTCCAGACGCAGCAGACCACCGATATTCTTGAAATCCGAAAGCGTTACCTCGCCATTTGAGATTGTCGCCTTTGCAGCCATAGGGAAGGACGTTGCCGAATTGTCAGAAAAATAATTCTGTTCCTCCGCCAGTCCCCCTTGCAGCCCGTATGTCAGATTCTCGCCATAGACAGCATAGGCTGTGTAATCAACAACATCTTCGGGCACTGCAGGTCCGGTAAACACACCGCGCTTTGTGCCTGCACCTTCTGTGAGGGTATAGGTGAAATATTGCTTGACTGGCTCTCCGATGTAGAACTTAATCTGATCCCCCTCACTCCACAGCACCTGATAGCCTGTCTGGTCATCGCCGGATATTGAGGTTCGTGTAGTGGCCTGATCTTCGATATTAGCCACGATGGTCATCTGCTTAGCCACCTCAGGCACGTTCACTAGTTCTTCTGCTATGATATCGTCCTCAGCAGAGCAGGCTGCCATGCCCAGCACTACGGCAAGGGCAGACATGAAATAGAATATCTTCTTCATCTTTTTCTTTTCGTTTAATGTGGTTAATTATTGGAAATCGTCATCATCCAGGTTATGCTGGTTGATGCCATATCCTTCTGTACTTGTGCAGATAATGTCACTGCTGTCAATCTCTACAACCTTCATCGCGGGTTGCTGGTATGCCTTCTTCTCAGCATTGAATTCCTTTTTGTTCATGTTTTGCTAAAATCTTTTATTTGTTTATTTATTTCAGTTCATTCCTTTCGTTCCGAACCCAACCTTACGTAGAAGCGCCTGCCACGAGTGTCCTCCAGAGTCGTTTTGTTGACTCTAAGAAGAACACACGTAGCAGGCGCTATCTTGTTCAGCCGCTTCGGCAGCAGTATGTTGCGGAAAAATTATTGCCCCCCCCCGAATGGGCTATACACCACCAAGCCACCATCCGCTATGCAGCTGATGGCAGAAGATGTGGGTATGTGAGGGATGTGGGGCATAAGTTGCGATTATTCGATTAAATGATTGTGATAATAGCTTTACACTATCGCCTCAATCAGTGTGCGACCATCCAATTCTACTGGTGGCAATAAGCCTGAGGTTTTGCCTTTATTGAAGCAGAAGCTGAGGAGATAGCCAGTTTTCTGATTTTTGAGTTTTAGATATTCGAATAGCTGTTTTTCGCCTTTGGTGTTGTAACTGTCGCCACGCCATATCTTCAACTCAATCACATACTCGTGATTGTTGTAGTTGATGATAAGGTCGGTGCGGGTTTCATCACGCGTCTCAGCTTCTACATAATAGTGACCAACGCCATTGATGATTGGACGTAAGTAAAGCAGAAACTGCTTGCGACCTTGCTTCTCCACGAACTTGGTATCCATCGTGCCGTCTGGGGTGCGGAAAATCTCGTTGAAGTGTTCGGAGAATTTCTGCAAGAGCAATGGCATATCCAATCCATCACCACTGTAGAATTGAGTCTTCTCGATGGAACCTACGGAATAAATCTCTGACTCGTGTTCTTCTGCCATGAAATACTCGTAGATTCTGTTTTCCATTATGCGGCAGGCAATAGAGAACGAACCGTTAGAGGCATTGATGATATTGAACTGCTCAGCGAGTTGGAATGCCTGATTGTCAGGATTGTACTTTCGCGATTCACCAGAGAAAAGTTTTTCCTTTAATAGCGATTTCAAATCAGGAAACTGCTCAATCTTCTTGATCATGTCGTCGAAGAGCGTGTTGCGCTCGTTCAGCATGACTTTAACAGCATTACGAAGCCCTTCCTGACTCCAATCATCATGCTCGTCCATCACCTGACACAGACGTGAAACAAGGAATGGGTAACCGCCTGTATATTCGCGAATCCATGAAGCTACTTCTCTTGTGTCCATACCTTTGTGATGGTCTGCCTCGTATTCATCGAGCATACCTGCAATACCTTCTGCTGAAAGGCTCATATCCACATCGAAAGGCACGGCAATATTCCAAGGCGAGTTATACTGATGCTCGTCTTCTGTGCGAATCTTGAGCTTTAGATTCTTGATGTCATAGACACCTGCAAGGATGACGGATTGGAAGGTCTTGAACATTTCGCGTGACAGGAACATATTGCGAAGCACACCCAAAAATTTGATAAACCCATCATTGTTGCTGGCCTGATCAACCTCGTCAATCAGTACTACAACCGGCTTATCTGAGAGAGTGCATAATTCGTCAATGATTTCTGCAAAGTCTGTGCTTGCAATTTCCTTGCATCCGATGGGCACAACTTCTTTGAGAAGTGACTGCATGGCGTCTGACGAACCATTGACTCTTGCGTGTCTCTTCAGTATTTTTAGGAATTCTGCACAGACATTCTCTACAGCAGCAAAAGAACTATCGCCAAGTCCTTCAAAACTTATACTGAAGACGAGATAATCGTTCTTTAGGTAATTACTTAAAGCGGCCAGTGTGGTAGTCTTGCCATACTGCCTGCCACGGTTTATACAGAAATAGTCACCCCTGGAAATCATCCCACGGATGATTTCCAGGCGTTCGGTGATGTCCACCATATAATGTTCGTTCGGGCGACAAGTACCCGCTGTATTGAATGTTTTCATACTTACAGTGGCGAAATTGCATAAAATTTGCTTTGCAAAGTTATGAAAAAAATCTCAAAAACGAGCAGAAAAGCCCTCAAAAACAGCGATTTTTAAGAAACTTTATAGCTTATGTTATACAAAACGGACATTTTAGCAGGCATTCCTGCAACTCGTTGCAACCATTCGCTTTGCTATTCTGTTCGCTCTCAGGGCAACCGCATCTAATGAAACAAGTTTCATCGGATTCAATTCCAAACAGCATTATTGAGCCCAGATGTCACGAGATACATCCTGGAACGCATAGACTTTTCGTTATGAACCACGGACGAGGATAAAAAACTTCCGGCCGCCCTGCGAAGGACAACCGGAAGAGGTTTATAGAGATTTATGTTTATTGCTACGCGCTATGCAATTGCTTATTTCGGCATTGCGTGGAAGAGGCGGAGAGAAACTTTATCATCTTTCTCGCATTTGTCAGTGTAAATTAGGCTTCCATCGAACCAGAAATATCTCATGCTGTTATTATCTCCAGTAGCCTCTGTTGATGACCAATAGAATCCCCTATTACCAACGCCTTTAATGTTTGGAGTACATAAACCTGCTGCGGGTAAAATCAGAGTAGATTTTTCTGTTATTTGGTATATATGGACATTATATTTAGTATCGTTATTATAAAGGACTGATGACGAAAAACCATGTAGGTCATATCTATGTTCGTTTGCGTTTGCCAATCCTTCCCATTCTTCAATTGAAGGAATATACCATCCGTTAGTGCACTGATTCTCTGCCTGAGCGTATGTATAGTAACCGCCGAAGCAATCAAGATATTTGGTGCCGTTCTTCTCACAATAAATGTTCTCCGAGTTTGCACCCTCGTTCTTTGTTGCAATGCATACCTTCTTCTTTGCTCCGTTTTCAGTGATTTCGACTACCATTGCATCCCTGCCATCAAAGCAACCTACCATACCTACAGGAGTATTTCTGGTGATTGGCAGTTTGTGGAACGGACGGATTGTATATTTATCGTCGCATATTGCATTATAATCGACACCAGAAAATGTTCCTGATCGACCATGCAAACCACAGGTATAAATATAAGTAGCTGTTGGAGAGAGTGGAGTGCCATCATCGTTTCCAACAAAGTGACTTCCAATTATATCAATTGAAGATCCTTGACCAAAATAACCACCATAACGTCCCATCTCGAAAAAGCCGGAGAGAGGGAATATCAATGATGAAGATGGTGTGACTGCCACCGTTACAGTATGATTGTCTTCGTTTTCATTTCTTGAGGCATTATTCCAGAATGTTTCGAATGCCTGGATCTCTTCGAGTGATGGCATGTGCCACCCCTTGCCCCAGCTTTCGTTCTTCTGAGCAAGAGCAGCATCAAACACTGTCATATAGGTGCCATAGGCATTCTCGTTTGCTGCACCGACATTCTTTGTAGCAATAGCCACCTTGCCCACATTGCCGCCAAGATCAACCACTACGCACTCCTGACCATCGAGGGTTCCGCGTGCGCCAACAGGCGAATCCCATGTCAGAGGAATGTTCTCATTGGTAAGGCCTGTGACGCTAAGGCTCACAGGGGTAATCTGTGCACGGGCGATGTTGAGCGTCTTGTCAGCCTTCAGCGTCTTGGTGCAGGTGTGATTGTTGAAGTCGGTAACCTCAATCTTCACGCCAGTATAGTCATTTGCGAGCAGAGAGATGTAGAAAGGCTTCGCCTCAGAGGTGAGTTCCACTCCGCTTTGACCACAATTAAGGGTGACGTATTTTTTCGCAAAAAAGCCACTCTCGAAAGAAGCTCCGCCATCGTCACCAATTCTTATAATAGAACCCGACACGTACTGATCGGTGGTTACCTTTATCTGTTTTACCGTTCCACTTCCCTTCAGTTCCAGACGCAGCAGACCACCGATATTCTTGAAATCCGAAAGCGTTACCTCGCCATTTGAGATTGTCGCCTTTGCAGCCATAGGG
>JAZRVB010000046.1:0-8612 GCA_045598885.1 Bacteroidales bacterium | reverse complement strand
TAATAGCGACGGAGGCGAGTGTCGCTCTGGAACTCCTCATCATCCTGGAAGGAAGAGGTGAAGTTGTAAGAGAAACGAGCCTTGAAGCCGCCCTTGTCGAAGTAAAGCGAAGCGTTGAGCATGTGCTCAGGCGAACCTGGCATGATCTGGTCTTCCTTATTCCCGACGTAACACTTTGAAACACTGGTGGTCGTGTAAGTATAATTTCCATCAAATCCGAGGCATTTGAGGGCTGGGTGGATGAAGCCGAAATCGCGCTGCAAACCGAGCTCAATGCCAAAGAGATTGCCGTCGAAACCATTGACCGGACGGGTGATTTCGCAATCGGTGTAGTTCTTATAGCTGCCATACGAAACTTCATTGACCACAAAGTTGTTGATGCGCTTGTAGAACACGCCTGCCGAGACAAGACCAAGATCCTTGAAATAATACTCGGTGGCGAGGTCGAGGTTGTAAGAGGTGGCTGGCTTCAGATCAGGATTGCCGATGGTGATTTCGGTGCGTGCGCCATTCTTGGTGTCGATGGCAACGCTTGGAATCAGATAAGAATACTTAGGGCGTGAGAGGGTCTCGGTGAACGAGGCGCGGAGCTTCCACTGCTCGTCGATGTCCCACTTCCAGAGGAGGCTTGGGAGGAGGTTGACGTAGTTGTTCTTGACCTTCTCGGTTGGGGTAAGTGTCTCCTGCTCAGTGTCTTCATCTACGTTCCAGATCCAGCCGCTATACTTGAGGCTGGTGGCTTCGAGACGGAGGCCTGCGGTGAGGCTCATCTTACGTCCGAGCTTCTGATCGAGGCGGACAAAGGCGGCGGTGATGCCCTCGGTAGCCTCATAGTTGCTCGATGCGTCTTCGAGGATTTTCACGCCATTCTTTGGGTCAAATTTGAGAGAACCCAGATACTCTTTGCTTACAAAATTTGCTTTCTGATACTGATCGCCAGGCATAAAACCGTCACGCACCTGTAGGGTGTAGTTCTCGGTGTACTGCTTGGCGAAGTTGTCTTCGTACCAGTCGGTATAGTCGTAAGCGTTGGTTTCTCGACTCTTGGTCAGATAGGTGTATTTGGCACCGAACTTGAGCGAGTTGGCGTAGAGACCCTTTGCCATCGGGAGCTCAAAGTTGACCTTAAGCTTATAGACATTCTCTGCAATGTGGCGGTCAGAGTTTGTGATCTCCTTGATGCCCCATTTGCCGCCATCTGTAGGGTCAACCTTCTGTGTGGTATAAGGCTGACGGTCAAAGGCGTCGATGAAATTAAAGGTCTGCTTCTTGAGCTGCAGGTCGAAGTAGCGCTCATTCGGACGATCCTCAGTAGCACGGGCGTAAGAAGCATCCCAGTCGGTTTTGAGTTTACCCAACTGATGTTCACCGCCAAGGGAGAAATCCATCGTCTGCTGGAGTTCGAGACGTGCGTTCTTGTTATCTGGTGAGCCGCCCTTGGTTTGGATGCGGGCAGACATCGAACCTTCGCCCTTCGAGATGTCCTTGAAGGTGAGGCGATAGCGGTTCTCCCAGTCGTTGCGACGATTGTAGATGCTCTTGAAGAAGAGGCGGTTGTTGGCATTGATGTCATAGTCGAACGAGAGAGAATAGCTCTGGCGCTCACGGGTGACGTAATACTGACGTATCTGCGCATTGTCGAGCACCACTTCGTCTTTCTTGTTGACGATGTACCCAAACTCGGTGTTGTCCGAACCTGCCGGTGCGTTCTGATATGATACTGAGGCAAGTACGCCAAATTTATTATTAAAGAAACGGTCGCCCCAAGTCAAGCCGCCATTGAACTGAAGCTTGTCGCTGATCCAGTTGTAACCCGAGCCGAGGGTAGCGTTGAAGACGCGCTTGTAAGGAGAATTTTTGGTCACGAGATTGACAGAACCGCCAATCGCATCGCCATCCATATCGGAGGTTACTACCTTGTTGACTTCGATGGTTTGGATCATGTCCGAGGGGATCAAGTCGAGCTGTACCTGTCGCACATCACCTTCTGCCGATGGCATTCGATTGCCGTTGACTGTGACGCTTGAGAGGTCGGGCGAAGTGCCACGTACCTGACCGAAACGCGCCTCGCCCTGGTCGTACTGCACGTTGATACCGTTGATGCGCTTGAGGGCGTCGCCGATGTTGCTGTCAGGGAATTTGCCCACCTGATCGGCACTCACAACGTTGGTGACACCGATGTTATTTTTCTGCACATTCAGGGCTTTGCGCTGGGCTCCTAAGGCACCAACGACCTTGACTTCATCGAGGACAGTACCCTCGTTGAGTACCACATTGACAACCTCGGTTTTTCCTGCTGATAGGTTGAGAGTGAGCGACTTTTCTTCGTAACCGACGTATGAGATGCTGAGCGTCTGCTTACCTGGAGTGACACCTGAAAGGGTGAAGTATCCATTAATGTCGCTGACGGTTACTTGCTCATTATTGTTCAGGCGGATATAAGCGCCAGGGAGTATCTCATTATTTGCATCGACGATGCGACCTTTGACCACAGCAGTAGTGGCGGTTGATGCGGCTGGTTTGTCTGATAATGGGGTTTCTGGGGTTACTGGGTTGGCAGCAAGAGCCGAAACCGGTGCTGTCAGGAGCATGAGAGCTGAGACAGCGAAAATTGTTTTGTTTTGCATAAATAATTATCGTTTGATTTGATAGATTATATTTCCTTCGTAATTGATTAAGCTGAGGGTCAGCGATTTCTTGCCGACAGAGAGGATGGCAAAGCCTTCGTCTGAGGAGCAGAACTGCGTACCTTCGATAGGCTTTACATTGCGCGACAAAGACGCAGAGGAATTGACGATGTAATCAATATTATCGTCTTTCGTCTTGATATGCTGGAAGTTATG
Organism: Bacteroidales bacterium; assembly: GCA_045598885.1. GTDB lineage: Bacteria > Bacteroidota > Bacteroidia > Bacteroidales > UBA3663 > Liminaster. Next base: position 5,769 of record JAZRVB010000046.1, on the reverse strand, counting down.
GATGTGTCCGCAGACATACATATCCACGCGATGCTTCCTTAGAATCTCGCCCAATGTCTGTCGCAGATCGGTCTGTTCCTCCAGAGGTTTATCCGTTTGCGCATAAAGCGGATGATGACCGATGACTACCACCCACTGCTCTTTGGCTACGGAGAGCGTGCTGTCGAGCCATGCTAACTGCTTGTCAGCGTCCTCCTTATAAGCGTCGGGATAGGTGACCGGATCTTTTCGATAACGGGTGATCATAGGGGTGGTATCGAGCCAGATGATGCGGATGGACGCGCCTTTTTTCTCGAACGTGCGGGTGTAGTATTTCTCCTTCATCTGCCAGCGTCGGCTAACGTCAGAGTAGTCAAGCACGGCTTGCGTATTGCCTCGGTACTCGTGATTGCCGCAGATAGGAAGCCAGGGGATCATCAGCTCGGGATGAGAATAGATCTGCTCGTAATTGGTCATCCACAGCGGATCATAGATACTTTCTACGCCTGAGAAATGATGAATATCGCCAGCGGCAATGATGCATTCGGGACCTATTTTCTCAGCGGTTGACCCCATCAGCTCTGCAATATTCTTCTGTTGATAGTAACCATTGCGGCCGAGGTCGTTGGCAATAAAAAACGTAAGGGGCGCTTTTATGTCCTGCATTGACTGAGCAGAAAGGGGGAGCGAAAAAAGAAAAAACAAGAGCGTAATCAGTGATGATTTTGTAGCCATATATAATAATATATAATGTGTAGTTTAATCGTTTATACACACAAAAAAAGCAGCGCCAAAAGCCATTTGTTTGACTTTTGACGCCGCAAAGGTAGCGTGATTATATTACAAGCTGATTACACGGTGGTTACGTGATTGTGATATAAATGCTACGAGAATATTTCATCGTTTATTTTATGAAATAAGAACGCTCTTATCGCAGATGGATATCCAGCGGGATGTTGACCTTGATGGCCAGGTTTCGACCCATGGCACAGATGCCGCCACCATCGGTGTACTTGAGTCGGCTGAGGTGTGGCTGATAAGCTTTGTCGAAGACGTTCTGGCAGACGAGCGAGATTTCGATACAGTTGTGGCCACGGAGGTGAATATCGGTGCCGAGTGAGAGGTTGCAGATGGCATAGTCAGGGGTGGCTGTCTCGGTGTCTTCGAAGGCGAAGAAATGATCCTGACGGAGGTTGTACTCCATGCCGAAAGCGATGTGTGAACGGCGCAGATGATGGTGTAGGAGGTCGGGAAATTCGTAGCGAAGATCAAAGTTCCAGCGAGGGGCAGGAATCATCGGGAGATTGTGCATATCTGGCTCTGACTGATGCAGTTGGATGCCTCGTACATAACTGAAAGAGTTCTCGATATGAAGTGGGTCAATGGGATGGATATCAAGAGATAACTCGCCACCTACGAGCTGCGCATCGCCTTGGGTATATTGATAGGTACGGTAACCATCCGTCTCATAATCGAGGCGAGAGAGATAGATATAATTCGAGATGCGGTTGAGGAACGCCGATGCCTGCAGGTTGACGTAATGTGTGGTGTAGTCGAGGCCTAAATCGCCCTGGAAACTGTATTCGGGACGAAGCCCTCCGTTGCCGATTTCGTACTGGATGCTTCCCTCATGTACGCCGTTGCTGGAGAGTTCGCTGACCGTAGGAGCACGGAAACCGCGTGCGATGTTGAGGCGCAGATTGAGCTCATCGGTGGCATTGAAGACCATGCCGAGGCTTCCGGTAACGCCCGAAAAGTTCTTCTTAAGCTGCTCAAAACGAAGCTCTTCTTCCTCTTCGAGCGACTCTGTATGGAGGTGGCGATTGTCAAAGCGAAGGCCACCGGAGAGGTTCATGCGCTCCCACTGGCGGCTGGCGGTTACGAAAGCTCCGACATCGAAAAGGCGGTAATCGGGGATCAGGAACTCCTCACCCTGATTGATGTTTTGTTGCCACATGCCGCCCACACCGACAGCCATCTTCCAGGCATCGGAGAGCGGCCACTGATACTTCACGTCATAGTTGACGGTGTGCAGGCGCATGGCCAGTTCGGCTTCGTCTGTATCTTCCTCAAACTCACGGCGATAGTTCTGCTGATAACCTGCGATGGCTTTCAGCTGACCGCTGCCTAAGAACCAGGCGTTATCGCTCACCACCTTGGTGTGTACTACTCGCTGGAAGGGTAATTGACGGTTGTAGCTCTTGGGCGATGAGCCTTCTTCCCACTCCAATTCGTTGGTTTCCTCGTCACGTTCTCCCTCGGTGATACCTGGGGTGAAGTTGACGTTGGAGAAGCGCAACCACGAGTGACCCCAGCGGCCATTCTTGCCCAAAAGACCCTGCACATCGTGCTCGTTGTACCAAGTGCCGGGCACGTAGCCGTCGCGCGAATTCTTGTAGCAATGAGCGGCTTTCTCGGTCAGATGCCAGTTCCAGATCCAGCCGTTGAGGTTGCCGGCATAGCCGATGTGGTAGTCGTAAAGACCGTTATTTGACTGATACTCGCCACCTATGCGCACTTGCATGGTCTGGTCTTCTAAAGCGTGTTCGGGGTGAAGTATCATCACTCCGGCAATGGCGTCACTACCATACATCAGCGAGGCAGGACCTTTGAGCACCTCTACGGAGTGAACGCCCTCTGCATCGACCTCTAAGCCGTGCTCATCGCCCCACTGCTGACCTTCCTGTCGGATGCCTTGCTCCACCACGACCACACGGTTGTATCCCAAGCCACGGATGACGGGTTTGGAGATGCCCGAACCGGTGGTGATCTGGGTCAATCCCGGCTGGTGCGCAATGGCATCGACCAGATTTGTACCGATGGAACGATGAAGCGTCTTGGGCGAGATGACAGAAAAAGGAATGGGAGAATCTTTGAGGCGCTGCGAACCGGTAACGCCTTCGACGGTGATTTCGCTCAGTATGGCCTCCTTCATTGGGTCAATACTGTCATTGTCACAAGCACTATGCTCATGACCAACGGTTTGTGCTCCCGCTACTGTGCATGACAATAGCGAGAACATCAGGTATGTTCTTTTCATAATAAGGGGGAATTCTGTTATTGATATGAGTTTATAAAGGGAGTGCGAGGGACAATAGTAATGTCGAGGTCACTTCCTTACAGGCCTAATACACCTTTTATATATTATAACAGATTAGAAGGAGGTCCGCGTGGCTGGACGTTCTGCCACAGACCTAGACATACAGACAACTGTACATCTTGAAATTGACGGCAGAATGGCTCAACGATGGCTTCCGGACGAAAAGATTCGGTTGCCACATACTGGGCAGAAAGGAGCTGACAGAGCATACAATCGTCGCTCTGCCCATCCCAGTCGGTCAGGTGGCCATCGTGAACTCGGTGTTGATCACAGTCTTCGCACTCAATATGTATCGACGCATGATCGTGATGCACGTGGAAGGTCTTGATTCCCACCTGCAGCACCATAACCATCAAGAGAAAGATGGCATAGAAGTTGTGTCGGATTGAGTTACGAGTCATTATAAACTAATGCAAGTCTTATGTATCTTGCTTGAACGGGGCAAAGATAATGCAATTATTCAAAAGATGCAACTTTTGGACGTAAAAAAATAATTGGGTGCCAAAGAATTGTATTTTGACACCCAACATTATTATAAATAGACTTATCTCTTCAGCGGCTTGTCCTCATAGTCATTATTCTTGTTGATACCTGCCTGATCAACGTTCATCAGGTAGTCGCCCAGCTTCTCGCATTCGGAGATGAAATCCATGTAATAGACACCGAGCTGGTAGTTGTAGGTGCCGGCATCGACGTCATTGAAGTTGCGGCCTTTGAGCTGCTTGCGGTAGTTGTTGATTTCTGCTTCGAGGGTCTGAGCCTTGGTAAGGCTGATGGCTGAATCTTCATCCTGCGAGACGAGGTGGATCATCTCACTCATGGCCTGATCATTAAGGCTGAGCATGGTGAGGAGGTGCTGGTGCTGCTCAGGGGTGTATGGCTCGGCTTGGTGCTTGAGCTTGCGGTTGAGGGTGCGACCGAGGTTGTAGCACGAATCACCTACTGATTCGAGCTCGCTGATCTGGGTAAGCATCTTCTGGATCTGCGCTTTAGAGGCGGCTGAGAGGCGGCCTTCGCTTACTTTATGGAGGTAATCGGCGATCTCAACTTCCATGTTATCGGTGATTGATTCATAACGCTCAATGCGGCTGAAGACCTTGATAAACTCACTTTCACGGGCGGAGGTATCGCTTTTATCCGTGCCTTCAAGGGCGTGGATTTCAAGCAATTCGCGCACCATGCCGAGCATACGCTGGCACACTTCGGCCATGTGGCGTACCTCCTTCTGTGCTTCGAGGATAGAGAGCTCGGCGGTAGAGAGAAGGCCGGCAGAAATGAAGCGGAGGTGGTGCTCCTCGCTCTGCTCTTCGCGCAATGGGAGGACGAAGCAGACGAGTTGCTCTATCTGACGGACGAAGCCGATGAGAAGCAGGGTATTGATGATATTAAATGCGGTGTGGAAGGCCGAGAGTTTGAAGAGGTCATTGCCAGTAGAACCTAAGACATCGGTGACGAACCAGCTGACGGCATTGCACGCAGGATAGAACATCAGGAGCACGACAACCACGCCAAAGACGTTGAAGAACATGTGTGCCAAAGCGGCTCTGCGAGCTTGTGTATTGGCTGTGAGTGAAGCCATGAAGGCGGTGATGGTGGTGCCGATATTCTGACCCATCGCCAGGGCAGCTGCTTGCTCGAAACCGAAGCCGGGGATCTGCATATCGAAGAGCATCAGGGTGATAGCCATGGTGGCAGCCGAGGCTTGTACGATCATGGTGACAATGGCGCCGACGAGGACGAAGAGAATGATGACCCAGAAGCTATCGGACGAGATGGTGGCGAGCATCGAGGCAACCATGCTGCCGATATTGAGGTCATTTGCAGCTGTTTGCAGGAAACTTAATCCCATGAAGAGGAACGAGAAACCGAAGACGAATTCGCCCACGCTCTTGCGGTTGGACTTGCCGGAGAAGATCAGCGGCATACCGATGGCGAGCATGGGGATGGCGAAGGCGGCGATGTTGACCTTGAAGCCGACGGCAGAGATGATCCAAGCGGTGACCGTAGTACCGATGTTGGCACCCATGATGACGCCGATGGCCTGCACGAGATTCATCAAGCCGGCGTTGACAAAGCTCACTACCATGACCGTGGTGGCCGAAGATGACTGGATGAGAGCGGTGACCAGGATGCCCGTGAGCACGCCCATCAGGCGGTTGCGTGTCATCGCGGCGAGGATGGCGCGGAGTTTGTTGCCAGCGAATTTTTCGAGACCTTCGCTCATGATCTTCATGCCGTAAAGGAAGAGGGCGAGGGCGCCGAGGAGGGAAAGGAGATTGATTATAGTTTCCATTGTTTTGTTTTTTTCTCCATCAAAGAAATCAAAAGAAATCAAAAAATCTTGGTTGAGAAATCTAAATGATTTTCTATGATTTCTTTGGAGGAGTATAGTATTTCTGGCGGCAAAGATATTACAAAAATATTACGATGGGATTACAGAAATGTTACAATAATGTTACATTCGAAGAATTTAATAAAAATGTAATGGGGATTTGAAAGGAAATCGTTATCTTTGTCGCGCAATTGGCGTAAAATTGTAACTCCAATAGTAAATTGCAAATTGTCAAATCGTAAATATAAATGAGAATACTTGTTGTTGATGACGAGCAGGATCTGTGCGAGATACTGCAATTTAACCTGTCGCGTAACGGATATGAGGTCGGGATAGCAAACTCGGCCGAGGAAGCTTT
>JAZRVB010000045.1:0-2786 GCA_045598885.1 Bacteroidales bacterium | reverse complement strand
CGGTATCGGTATCGGTTCTGGTTACATGTTCGAGACTACCTTCCAGCGCGAGGCTACTTCTGACCTCACCGGCGAGCGTGGTTCACTCATGGGCGCTATCCAGGGTCTTCTCCTCGCTCAGTACGAGGTACTTCGTGAGAATGGTCACTCACCATCAGAGGCATTCAACGAGACTGTTGAGGAGCTCACTCAGTCACTCATGCCACTCTTCGCTAAGAACGGTATGGACTGGATGTATGCTAACTGCTCTACCACCGCACAGCGTGGTGCACTCGACTGGATGGGTCCATTCCATGACGCTTGCAAGCCAGTTGTTGAGAAGCTCTACAACTCTGTAAAGACCGGTAACGAGGCTCAGATCTCTATCGATGCTAACTCTAAGCCAGACTACCGTCAGGGTCTCGAGGCAGAGCTCAAGGCTCTCCGCGAGTCAGAGATGTGGCAGACTGCTGTCACTGTACGTAAGCTCCGTCCTGAGAACAACTAATTTCACCATTAGTCATTAGGCTTCTGGCTATTAAATTAGTCATAAAATACTATTTCCAGTTGCTATTTTGTAAAGAATAGTGGCTGGAAATATTGTTTTTTATGACATTTATTAATGATATTTTTTGTTTTTTCTTAGAAAAAATATATATTTGTCCCGATAATTCTAATAATAATTAGGGTGGAGTGAACTCCTCACTCCTCACTCCTAACTCCTAACTGAATCTATGTGCGGCATTGTAGGCTATATCGGCACCCGTCAGGCATATCCTATCCTGATCAAGGGTCTTCATCGTCTCGAATATCGTGGTTACGATAGTGCAGGTTGTGCACTTATCTCACCTTCAGATAATACATTAAATATATATAAGGCCAAGGGCAAGGTCTCGGATCTTGAAAAGGTCGTAGATAATGCTTTAGGCAAAGGCGTAACTCCTGACGCTCAGTTAGGTATCGCTCACACCCGATGGGCCACTCATGGCGCTCCATCGGAGGTTAATGCACATCCACATCTTTCGCAGAGCGGCAATATCACGTTGGTTCACAATGGCATCATTGAGAACTACTCGTCACTCCGTAAGCAGCTGGAGAAGCGCGGATATAAATTCCAGTCAGAGACCGATACAGAGGTACTGGTACAGCTTATTGAGTACACCATGGAATTGCGCAAGACTGACCTGCTGGAGTCTGTGCGCCATGCCCTGCAGCTGGTCATTGGTGCATACGCCATTGCTGTGATCGATAAGCGTTGCCCAGACACTTTGGTTTGCGCTCGAAAGAGTAGTCCTTTGGCTATTGGCATCGGAGAGGAGCAGAGCGAGTTCTTCATTGCCTCAGATGCTAGCCCTATTGCCGAATACACCAAGAGTATTATCTATCTGGATGACGAAGAGGTAGCAGAAATCAAATGCGGTCAGGATGTCAAGATCTTGAACCTCAAGGGAGAAGTCGCCGAACATGCTGTCACCGAAGTAGATCTCGATCTCAGCATGCTCGATCATGACGGTTTCCCTCACTTCATGCTCAAAGAGATCTTCGACCAGCCAAATGTCCTCAAGGACTGTATGCGAGGCCGCATCGTAGAGTCTCCTTATGGACAGGGACCACAGGTCGTCCTTTCCGCTGTAACTAATAATCGTCGCCAGTTGCTTCGCGCTCGTCGTATCGTCATTGTCAGCTGTGGCACCTCATGGCACGCAGGACTTATCGGCAAGCAGCTCCTTGAGCACTTCTGCCGCATCCCGGTAGAGGTAGCATACGCCAGCGAGTTCCGTTATTCTGAGCCAGTTATAGAGCCGGATGACGTTATTATTCCAATTTCTCAGTCGGGTGAGACAGCTGATACCTTGGCCGCCATTCAGATTGCAAAACAGCAAGGAGCCCTTGTCTTCGGTATCGTCAATGGCGTAGGTAGTTCTATCGCTCGTGAGTCACACACAGGTACTTATATCCATGTAGGTCCAGAGATCGGTGTGGCTTCTACCAAGGCGTTTACCGGTCAGGTCGTGGTGCTCACGCTCATCGCCTTAGCTTTGGGTATGGCCAAGGGAACTGTTACTCAGGAAGAGTATGAAGAGACCATTGAGGAGCTCCAGCGCATCCCAGAGAAGATAGAAGTAGTCTTAAAGCAGAACGATAAGATTCAGCGTATTGCTCAGACGCTTACCTACGCTCGTAATATTCTCTATCTCGGCCGAGGCTATAATTATCCAGTAGCCCTCGAAGGTGCGCTCAAACTCAAGGAAATCAGCTATATCCATGCCGAAGGCTATCCAGCTGCAGAGATGAAGCATGGCCCTATTGCGTTGATTGACGATCAGATGCCAGTAGTCTTCCTGACCAACCATCATCGCCGCTATCAGAAGGTCATCAGCAACCTGCAGGAGGTTATCTCACGCAAGGGTCGAATTCTCGCAATTATCAATGAAGGCGATGACACGGTTAAGAATATGGTCGAAGATTATATCGAGGTGCCAGAGACTCTCTCTTGCCTCACACCATTGCTCTCTGTCATCCCATTGCAGTTGCTCAGTTATCATGTGGCAGTCAGCAAGGGTCTCAATGTCGACCAGCCACGTAATCTGGCAAAGTCGGTTACTGTAGAGTAAGTAATTTATTGTTTGAAATATTGTAAGGACGGCATGTGAAAATGCTGTCCTTTTCTTGTTCGCCCAGCATGGGCATACTCTAACGGGTGCAAGTCCCTAAGCCGCCCTGATAACGGGAAGGCTTCAGCCAAAGACAAGGGTGTCCGTGGCGACGCGGAATCTGAAGGAAGTCGGCGGCAAACATCTGCTTTG
>JAZRVB010000044.1:0-2819 GCA_045598885.1 Bacteroidales bacterium | reverse complement strand
GTACCAGCCACCTTCTTCATAGACTTAACCTGTGCCGAGCCACCTACACGAGATACCGAAATACCTACGTTGATAGCTGGACGGAAGCCCTGGTTGAAGAGGTCGGTCTCAAGGAAGATCTGACCGTCGGTAATAGAGATTACGTTGGTAGGAATGTACGCAGAAACGTCACCTGCCTGGGTCTCGATGATAGGGAGAGCGGTGAGCGAACCACCTGCCTTGACATGGCCCTTGAGCGATGGTGGAAGGTCGTTCATCTGCTCAGCAACCTCCTGCTGCTCAATAACCTTGGCAGCACGTTCGAGGAGACGTGAGTGCAGATAGAAGACGTCACCAGGATAAGCCTCACGACCTGAAGGACGACGGAGGATCAACGAAACCTCACGATAGGCAACAGCCTGCTTAGAGAGGTCATCGTAAACGACGAGCGCGTGACGTCCGGTATCGCGGATATACTCACCGATGGCAGCACCTGCGAATGGTGCAAAGTACTGAAGGGCAGCCGAATCAGCAGCGGTAGCTGCAACGACTACGGTGTATGGCATAGCACCCTTCTCGCGCAAAGTCTGTACGAGAGAAGCTACGGTAGAACCCTTCTGACCGATGGCAACGTAGATACAATAGACAGGATCGCCATTCTCATAGTTCTCCTTCTGGTTGATGATGGTATCGATAGCGATGGCGGTCTTACCTGTCTGACGGTCGCCGATGATGAGCTCACGCTGACCACGACCGATAGGAATCATGGCATCGACAGCCTTCAGACCCGTCTGGAGAGGGCGCTTTACTGGCTGACGGAAAACTACACCTGGGGCTTTACGCTCGAGAGGCATCTCGAACTTCTCGCCTTCGATCTGTCCCATGCCGTCGAGTGGCTCGCCCAGTGGGTTGATGACACGGCCGAACATGTTCTCATTGACCTGAATAGAGGCAATGCGCTTGGTACGCTTGACGACCATGCCCTCCTTGATCTTCTCAGCACCACCGAGGAGCACGGCACCCACATTGTCTTCCTCCAGGTTCATGACGATGGCCATGACACCATTCTCGAATTCCAGCAACTCGTTCATCTCGGCGTTGCGCAGACCGTAGATACGTGCTACACCGTCACCGACAGTCAACACGGTTCCGACCTCGTCGAAATGTGCTGAGTTGTCAATGCCATGCAGCTGCTGCAACAGCACCTCGCTGACTTCGCTGGCTTTGATATTACTCATATTTCTTTTAAGTTTAGAGTCTAAAGTTTAGAGTTTAGAGAAGTGGTTTAGTTAAAAAGTCTATTAGTAGTAAATAGCTAAGAAACACAAAATATCTCTAAACTATAAAACTACTCTAAACCCTAAACTCTAAACTATAAACTATCCTTAAATGATTCTCTTATTTTTCTCTATAAACTGCTTCTTGATCGCATCAAACTGCTGACGCACAGAGGCGTCGAGGCGCTGATCATCGATCTGGAAGATGAAACCACCCAGGATGTCAGGATCGACCGAGGTCTCGAGGATGACATCGACAGAATTCTGTGAATTCCGCTCGACCATCTCCTCCAGGCGCTTGGCCTGCTTCTCATCAACAGGGACGGCAGTGATCAACTTGCCGATGCTGATGTGCTTGAGCTCGCGGTAAAGTGTGACATAGTTATGGGCGATGAAGAGCATGAACGACTCTCTGCGATGAGCTACAACCAGAGCAGCAAACTTCTTATAGACAGGACTTGGCTCAGTAGTAGAAACCGCTGAGCAGAGCACCTGCTCCTTCTGCTGCTGGGGTAGGAGTGGGTTGCCCAACACAGTAGCTACCTGAGGCACGTCCTTATAGCTCTGGATGAGGGTGAGGATCTCCTGATAGACAGTATCCTCGCACTTCTCTTCCACAGCGAAGTCTAAAAGCGCCTTGGCGTATCTTTTGGCAATAACTCCAATATCCATTCTAAATGTAAAATTAAAAATGTAAAATGTAAAATTGTATGTTTTCGGGTCTCTATTTTCTTTGAAGGAAATAATCGTCCAAAAAGGTAATAATTTTAAATTTTACATTTTACCTTTTAAATTATTTCTCTAGCTCATCCAGCATACGGTCGATCATAGCCATCTGATCCTTGTCGGTCTTAAGGCTTTGACGGAGCACCTTCTCAGCGATCTCTACAGAGAGGAGGCCTACCTGACGACGGATGTCGCGAATAGCATCCTCCTTCTCCACAGCGATCTGCTGCTTAGCTTCCTCCAGAATCTTCTGGCCGGCCACGGTAGCTTCGGTCTTTGCCTTCTCGACAATCTGATTGCGCATCTCAACAGCTTCAGCCAAGATCTTTGACTGCTGCTCCTGAGCCTGCTTCAGCATAGCGGCTGTTTCGGCCTGGATGCCAGCGAGTTTCTCGTTAGCCTCCTTGGCCTTAGCGATGCTCTCATCGATGTACTTAGCGCGGTCGTCGATCATGCCGGTGATGGCAGGCCAACCGAACTTTGCCAGTACGAACAGCACCACCAGGAAGGCTACAAGCATCCAGATGAATAGTCCGCTTTCGGGAATTAGCAAGTCCATATTGCGTGGATTTTAGAAGATTTTGATTATGCAGCGAGGAGGCAGACAACCACAGCGAAGAGGCTAACACCCTCAACGAGTGCGCCGATAATGATCATAGGAGTCTGAATCTTGCTGATAGCCTCTGGCTGACGAGCCATAGCGTCCATAGCTGAAGAACCGATCTTACCGAGACCGAGACCTGCACCGATTGCTACGATACCTGCGCCGAGAGCGGCAGCACCCTTAGTTGAAAGAATTTCCAAAAGCATAGTTGTAAATTTTTTAAAGTTAATATT
>JAZRVB010000043.1:0-20217 GCA_045598885.1 Bacteroidales bacterium | reverse complement strand
GTCTCCTTTGTCATTGAAAAATTCAACCTCAAACCAGCGAGGTGGCCGTCGTTATAATCCATACGTCTTTACCGAGCAAGGCATATATATGTTAATGACAGTGTTGAGAGGTGACTTGGCAACCCAACAGAGTAAAGCCTTGATTCGCACATTTAAGCAAATGAAGGACTTTATTGTTGATAATCAATCTCTCATTGGACAGCGAGATTATCTTCGCCTATCTCTTCAGACAACAGAAAATACAAGAGACTTACTGGAAGTTCGAAGCTCTTTGTCTGCACTTGATGATAAGGTCGCATCTATTGTTAGCACGTTAGGCGAGGTTGTGACTAAATCTCAATTGGCAGATGTAATGCTGGACTTTGGTGATCCAATAGTAAAACAGGGGTGGTTGATATTGAATGGACAGCCAGTAGAATCGGATTTAGCATATAAGCAGATTTATGCGCAAGCAAAGCATAGTATCATAGCTATTGACAACTATATCAATTTGAAGACGCTGTCTTTAATGACCGATGTTCCAGCCACCGTTCCTATCACTATAATTTCCGACAACAATCATGGAATGCTTCATCTCACGGAGTTCAATGATCTTCTACAGGAATACCCTCATTTGAATATTACATTGAAGGTAGGCGCAGGAAAGTTCCATGACCGTTATATCATCCTTGATCATAATACACCTGATGAGGTAATCTATCATTGTGGCGCATCATCTAAGGATGGAGGAAAGAGAATTATGTCTATAGAGCCAGTCAAGGATATGAGTTTATACATATCTATGGTAGATTCAACTCTACTAAATCCGCCACTTGTTCTCCATTAAGTCGGATTTCTGGATTGTTTCTTTGCGATACCCCTCCCTTAATTCAAATTTGAGTTTCTTTGTCTTCAAAACTCATTTTTTTGTCCGGATCGTCTCCAATCGCCTCAGATGGCGCGGTTTATTTGGCTAAAAAAACGTTAGGAATTTGCTATCTTGCTGATAATCACCTGGCTGTAACTTGATTTAGTCATTTCAACGAGGAAGAATACTAATCCGATAATCAGAATTTTAAGCATTACAGTCTCTCAATGAGGCAAAGTAAAGGAGGACGAGAAGCAGTAACTGCTGTCGTTCTCCTTTCATGAATCAACAAACATCATATATGATAAAGAATCTGATCTTTGATTTCGGCAAGGTGCTGGTCGACTATGACTTCTTCCACACCATCCGCAGGTATTTCGCTTCTGATGCTGACCTGCAGGAGTTTGCCGAGCTTTTCACTTCGCCAGAGTTCCTGGATCGATGCGATCTGGAGGAGGAGCCATTTGCAGAAATCATCCTTGATAGCCGACGGAAATATCCTAAGTTCGACTATCAGCTGCAGAAGTTCTACGAGGAGTATCCTCAGTTCGTCCTTGGCGAGATCCCTGGCATGAGGTCCCTGCTCACACGGTTGCGCCAGGAAGGTTTCCGCCTCTATGGCCTGACCAACTGGTGCAGCATGGTGCATCGCGTGATGGAAGATTGGGACATCCTCACCATGCTCGATGGCCGCGTCATCTCGAGCGAGGAGAAGCTCATCAAGCCCGATGCCGCCATCTTCCTGCGCCTCTGTGAGAAGTACGGCCTGAAGCCAGAAGAATGTCTGTTTACTGACGATAAGGCCATCAACGTCGAAGGTGCTAAGAAAGTCGGTATGCAGGGCATTGTGTTCGAAAATGCTGTCCAGTACGAACGCGAACTAAGAGTCATCCTTGCTCAATGATTGAATAAATAAACCCCTTAATAATGATTTCTTTATCCCCTGAATTAGTACTGCATCAGAAGACCTTCCAGCAGCTTACCATCGACGAGCTCTACGAGTTGCTTCGCGTCCGTGCCGATGTCTTTGTCGTCGAGCAGGATTGCCCCTATCAGGACCTCGATGGCGATGACCAGACGGCCATCCATCTGTGGCTCACGGTAGGAGAGAAGGTTGTGGCGCTGGCTCGTGTCTGTCCGAAAGGTACTCACATGACCGAGACCTCCATCGGCCGCGTCATCACCACCGAGCGTGGTAAAGGCTACGGCAAGCAGATCATGCTGGCCGCCATCGCCGCCGCTCAGGAAAAGTTGGGCGCCACGCTCATCGACATCGAGGCGCAGGAGTATGCCAAAGCGTTCTACGAGAAGGTCGGTTTCTGCCAGTCGTCAGAGATGTTCATGCTCGATGGAATCCCACATATTAAAATGACATGGAAGAAAAGCTGACCCCCTCCGTCATCCGCCAGGGCCTGCACGACGGCATCCCCATCGCCATGGGGTATTATGCCGTGGCTTTCTCGCTGGGAATTATTGCGCGCCAGGCCGATCTGAACATCTTCACCGGCTTCGTGAGCAGCTTCCTGACGCGTGCTTCGGCCGGCGAATATGGCGTCTATTCCCTGATGGCCGCAGGTGCATCATACGCTGAGATCGTGGGTATCAGCTTGATAGCCAACCTGCGATATCTGCTCATGAGCGCTTCCATCACACAGAAGTTCGACGAAGGGACATCCTTCCTCAAGCGCGTCCTCGTGGCTTTCTTCATGACCGATGAGATCTTTGGTATCTCCATTGCCTACCCTGGCAAGCTGCCACCTGCCTATACGGTCAGCGCCGCCTTGTTCTCCACCACCTTCTGGGCGTTAGGAACGGTGTCTGGCATCCTGGCTGGCGATGCTTTGCCTGCCAATATCGTGGCCGCGCTCGGTGTGGCGCTCTATGGAATGTTCCTCGCCATCGTCATCCCTCCGGCCAAGAAAGATTGTAACGTCGGTATGGCCGTGATTGTCAGCTTCCTGCTGAGCGGCTTATGTGCCGTCTTGCCATGGGTGAGCGAATTGAGCAGCGGCATCCGCACCATCCTGCTCACCGTCCTGATCTCGGCCGTCGTGGCATGGCTCAAACCTGTAAAAACTACTGAAGAATGAACACGTATCTCTGCATCCTCATAGCTGTATTGGTGACCAATGCCATCCGCATCCTGCCGGTGACGCTCATCCGCAAGCGCATCACCAATCCCTTCCTGTGCAGCTTCCTCTATTACGTCCCCTACGTCACCCTCTCGGTGATGACCTTCCCCGCCATCGTCACAGCCAGCGATAACTATCTGGCCGGCAGCCTTGCCTTGGTGTCCGGCATCATTGCCGCCTGGAAGGGGTGGGGACTCTTCCCCGTCGCCATCCTCTGCTGTGGGGTGGTTTTCTTGGTGCAATTGATTTAACCCTCTTTGTCATCCTGAGCGAAGCGAAGGACCTCACGCGTAGCATAAAAATCTATTCATGCTACATGTGAGGTCCTTCGCTTCGTTTCGCTCAGTCTTTATTCGTTTACTTTCTTGCCCGACATCAAGAGATCCACGAGTGGCTTATCCTTATAGTCGTTCTTCTCCTGATCCCAGAAACCGAAGTCTGCATCGTAGCACCAGGTGGTCCATGCGATGTTGAACTCATCGAATACCGAAAGCATATCGCGTGTCCAAGCGTAAGCCAACTCACGATCTACTGGCTCGAATACACCCCACTCACCGCAGAAGAGCTGGAGGTTATACTTAGCTGCTACGGCAATAGCATCGGCCATCTGCTCATGGATGCGCTCACGGTTCCACTCAGAGTTGGTATACTGCTCAATCTCAGCCTTGATGCTGTCTGGAGTAGCAGCGAAGTCCTCAGCTGATACGAGTACGCCAGGGTAGTTTACCTTGCCAGAGTAGTCGTGGATAGGAGTCCACCAAGCACCGTAGTGGGTGAGGAGCATAGGATTGTAGTAGTGGAATGAGAGAATGATATTAGGATCGCCCTCTGGTACGCGGAGGTACTTGAAGGTCTCATGACCCTGCCAGCGGTTTGAACCGATGACCAAAGTACGGGTTGGCTCCAACTCACGCAGCGCCTTGTGTACCTTAGCTACGAGCTGGTTCCACTGCTCATGCTCCTCGGCAACTGGCTCATTCATAAACTCGTATGCTACCCATGCAGTGCTGTAAGGCTTAAGAACCTCCGAGAGCTGACGCCACAGGTTGATGAGGCCTTCCTGAGCCTCCTCGCTGGTGAAGAGCGTGTTGCTTGCACCCTCATTGACTGCATTGAAGTAGTGTGCACGGATGATGTGGAGGTCGACGATGGCGCGAAGATTGTGCTGGCGGCACTCATCGAGGGCCCAGGTCAGGAGCTCCCAAGCCTCAGGCAGCTTATTGCCCTGCTCGTCCCAGAACTGCTCCTCGTCGATTGGGATACGCACATGGTCGAAGCCCAATTCCTCCAGACGTGCGAAGTCGTCGTCCTGGATGTGATTCTTACGAGCCTCACCACGGTCGATGTTGTTCTGCGAAAGCCAGTGGCTGAGGTTAGTACCGCGCTTGATGACGAAAGCGCCTTCGTCCTGTGTCTCTGCTGGCTTAGCCGAGCATGCGCAAAGCATCACAGCAGCAAAGCAAGCAGCAAGAATACCGAAAAATGTCTTTTTCATTTGGTAAGTTTTTGAAAATTTTTATTTGATTTATTTGAAAATTTCTATTCAATGCAGATCAGAAAACGCCGCAAAGTTACTATTTTTTTACGATTTTTCCAAAGTATTGTCTAATATCTTATAAAAAAGGTGCATTCTGATCCTGTTTTTTCAAAAATTTGCGTATCTTTATGTCATTTTCGCCCATTTGGTCATTTTGTCATGGTCAAAGTGGTCAAATTTAACTTGAAATTACGCAATAAATTGATTTTCGATATATGTAATATTAAAAATTAATAATATATCTCTCTTATGAAGGATGCCATGAATAAGGGATCCTTCACCGCGTACCTGATGTAGGATGCCATGAGGCAAAATGGTGCTACACGTAATCGCGGCGGCACATCCCGTTTCATGGCATATCTGTCACGGTACCGTGACAGATATGCCATGAAACGGGAAAGTCTGCCGCGTTTCCGCGACAGACCTTCCTGAATTTATTCTTCTATCTCCCGGAGTTTGATGATCCGTTTCTCGTTGAGGTCAAATCGGATATCTTCATCAAATTCTTCTCCGAGGTCTTTGCCATGGGCGATTCGATAGACATAGAAGCCGGAAACGCGATACTGCTTCCCGATTTCCTTATATGCCTGCTTATGTTTAGATTTGCGGTATCTTAGGTATTCTGATAGGATATTCATAGCGTGTGGTATTCGAAAATCAGCCACTGACATGCGGGGTGCAGTGGCTGATGATTATGTTTTTTGAGTGAGTATGTATCTTACTCATTTCGGATTATTCTCCTTTAGGATTTGTAAGTACTGTAAAGTCATTGATTGGGAAGTTTACACTTTCTGCTGTCCACATCTGTGTGGTAGGCACTGCGATGATGTAAGGTGCTCTAGTTTCACCTGGTTTGTTGAAATGACCGGTTTTGATGGTTCCATGAGAATTATCAGACCTATCATCATAAACAGTTATACGGATGTTGTTCTTTTCAGGTTCCCAAAAAGCTCCTCCCAACTGCTTATAATTAACTTTATCCTTATCTTTTTCGTCACCTTTTTTAATATATACTAATCTTACTCTGACACCTTCGTCATCAAAGTATGTGTATTGTTCAGCTTGACCTTGAACATGACCATTCATCCTATCAAACACAGCAGGATTGCCGCCACCATTAAACTTCGGGTCACCATCTTCATCGCAGAAATAAACCTGGAAAGGAACAGTACCACACTTGTGTCGAAGAACAGCCTCCTGTGCTAAAACTTCGCCATCTGTTCCATCTGTATTAATAACAACAGTTTCAGTAACATCCACTACCACATCGTTGAAGTCGAAGTCGACAGTAGTACCCAAGTCCTCAATCAAGTATCGCTTGCTATATTTTCTTTCTATCTTCTGTGGCAGGTCAGTCAATCCGACAATCATGAATGCAATATCGTTGATATCCCAGTCAGCCTTCTTTGAATCTTCACAACCAATAACCATCACCTGGCTAATGGTCTTGCTATTATCAACACCAAAAAGTGTTTTGTAATTATTGATATGCTCTGGTATAGGGCAGTCAAGAGCCAGCATCATACCCTCTTTAGAAGACTGGTGTTCTCCTGGATCACCATATTGAGAAAAAAGAGAAGTCAGTTCAAGATAAAAATAGAACTCGCCTGTCAATCCAGAAATGATCATTGGCTTACTGCGGACTTGTTTATAGAACAAATCGTCCAATTTATCTGCTTTTTTTACATTTACCCAGTTCTGAGATTCTGGTTTAGCTTGATAGTCTTTAGTATTAACTTGAAAATCTGATGTACCAACACTTCCATCAGGGTTTGTTGGAGTACCTGTTCCCATTGGCCAGTTATCCCAAATAATATAATCCTTTTCTTGATCAACAGCTACCATATGCAACTTATAATGAACGGTACCAAAACCCTGATAGAATGGGATAATAGCAAATCGCTGATCGGTGGTAGAAGGTGATTCATATCTAAACACAAAAGGGCTGCCCTTTGGTGTATTAATTTTTCCTTCTGGAAGATTCTTTTTCAGCCAATCATAAGTATCTGGTTCCAAATAATAGTAAGGATCGTCAGCAGCGCCAGGGGTACCTGATGGCACAGACAAGACACCAGCCGTCTTTGCATCTTCCAAGCTAACTTCTTCGTCTGCCTCAGGGGTATGACCTCCAGCTCGTGTAGCTGCACGTGTAACGCCCTCACGGCCGAGATCAAAGATCGAAGGATCGGTAGGTGCAGTACGTGGCGCATCCGAGAAGTCCCAGCTCTGACCAGCAGGGAAGTTTCCATACTGTGCAAAGAAATTCTTAGAATACTCCTGATTGAACAACTCCTGCTCAGAGAATGGGTTATACTCCTCGCATGACGAGAGAACCGATACGCCGAGTATCGATAAAATGGCAAGTGTGGTTTGTCTTAATGGCTTAATGATTTTCATAGACAAAACGATGTATTATTAATATTAAATAGGTATAGTTTTACGTTGCAAAGATACATCGTTTGCATATATATATATATATTATGCGGAAAATTTAAATTAGGATTAGAAATTGTGCATAAATGCTAAATATTGCAAGTTAAAGATGACAATTATACGTACTAATCCTAGCTTTCGATTATCCGTATACAAGTATTTCTGTATTACCGATCGATGTCGTATCTTTGCCGCGTCATTTCAGACAAGCAGTATTAATTTAACACCTCTATGATTATGATCAACACTACCATCCACACCCTGCTCAACAAGCAGATCAATGCAGAGATCTGGTCATCGTATCTCTATCGTAGCATGTCGCTCTTTGCCGAGTCGCACGGCTATCGCGGCATCAGTAACTGGTTCTATATTCAGTCGCACGAGGAGCTCGATCATGCTCGTATGATTGAGAAATACATCCTCGCACATGGCCATCAGGTCAAGCTCCTTCCGATTGCCGAAGTGCCCTGCCAGTGGTCTTCTCCTCTGGAAATGTTCCGTCAAGCACTGGCTCACGAACAGGTAATTACGCGCAAGATTGGCGAGATCTTCGACCAATCGCAGAAAGATCGTGACTATGCCACCTGCAGCTTCCTTTCTTGGTTTATCGACGAACAGGTGGAGGAAGAAGATTCATGCGCAACCATCATCCAGCAGCTCGAAAAAGCGGGTGATATGCCATGCTACTTCATGCAGATTGACTATGAGCTGCAACAGCGGAAGTATGAACCGAATGAGGAAAAGGCGCATGCTAAGTGGTATGCGTGAGGGCGGCGTAAAAAAATCATAAGGCTGTGACACAGCCTTATGATTTCAGTTCTTCGATCATTCTGAGCATCTCGTCAGTAGCCTTATTGACCTTCTTCCATCGGCTAACAACTGACCCGATAACGAAAGTGAAGAGAACAAAGACGAAGATGGCGTGCTCGAGGTTATGCATCAGATCGCTTCCTGTCTCAAATAACAGGAAAACTGACCAGATAACCAAGCCGATGGCGGCATAGAGCATATTGCTGTTATTGAGGTTCTTCCACTTCGTGATCTGCTCTGCTGTCTCGGTGAGGCTGTCGCTCATCAGGTTCTCGTGGATGTTGAGTTTGTAGTAACGGTAGCCGAGGAATTCGCAGAAGATCAGCCAGATCGTGTTGGCGATGGTAAACACGAGGCTGCCCTTGCCGAGTACGAAGTGCGAGTAGAGAAATACGCCTGCTGCGGCTGCGATGATTAGCATGCTGATGATGCTGGCTGAGCGCTTAGCGGTCAAAGTATCGCGGTTAGCCTTGAGGGTGGCATCTAACATCTGCAGTGAGATTACTTCGTTATTGGCTGCAAAGTTCTTCAAAACATTCATCTGAGCCTTCATTACCTCGAAATCGTTGTTGTCGATAATTGTTGTCATAAGTCAATCGTTTTTAATGGGTTAATAATGCTTTAGTTCATTTGTTTCAGTTGCTCCTTGATGCGTACCAATCGGACGGATACGTTTTTGGCCGATATGCCCACGATCTGACCGATCTCCTCGTAGCTGAGGTCTTCGAGCCAGAGCATCACGATGGCGCGGTCGAACGGTTGCAGCTTGTGGATGCGGTCGTGCAGCATCTTGATCTGCTTATTGTCCTCTGCGCTCGACGTGACGCGCATCTCCTCAGCCGTCACCTCTGGCTTGCGCTTCTTCTTCTCGTCCTGCGTGATGCAGGTGTTCATAGCCACTCGCCACACCCAGTTCTTCTCCTCGCAGTTGCCCTTGAAGGTAGCGTAGCCTTTCCAGAGCTTGATCAGCACTTCCTGCATCAGGTCGTTGGCATCATCAGGATCGTCGGCAAACATGAGGCAGACGGAATAGATCACCGACTTGTGCTTCTTGACTAGCAAGCTGAATTCCTTTTCGTTCGTATTCATATCGTTTCTTTCTATTTCTTGTTTTGTTTTGATCTTGTTTATAAGACCCTTTCTGCCTATAAGACCACCGCACTTCGCGATTTGCTACAAGAAAAACGAAAAATTTTCAAAAAAATTGAGAAAAAATAACAGAAGCCCCGAATTTGTCGTAAATCCAGGGCTTCTGTCATATATAATAATGTGTCAAATAATGATTTCGGAATGAAAATGATAGTCTTAGTTAAGGTAATTTCTTCACTTTTCTTTGATCAATGCAGTAAAATCAGACCAGTCTTCTACTTTATATCCCCTTATATCTCGGACAGATTTGCAGAACCAGTCGATTTTCTTTAGTGTCATCATGGCATTGAAAAGTACAGTCAGGTCTGTTGTGCCGGACATATAAGTACTACCTTGAAACCAAAAGAATCCGCACTTTTCGAGCGTTTTCTTTATCTCAAGGTAAGCAGGATTATAAGGATCGCCATAGAACTGCTTAAGCAGTTTTATGTCCATGTCGAAACTGAGCGCGTATCCATTCATATTATGCGACCTTCTCAAAGTAGTCTTCTACGTCCCAGAATACATCACCATTCTCCATACGGACAACAATGACAGTACCGCGCCATGGATTATCCTCGACTTCGATAATCTGCCCTTTTTCCCAATCTGGGTAATGTGTCACCTGGGGTGAAACCATTACATAATCATTCTTTGCCATAATAAAACTTTTTGTTGGTGCAAAGATAGGTTATTTATTTATCGATTCCAAATATTTGACCATATTTCTATATAAAATGCACAGAAAAAGAAGTGTTATCTTCCTTTCCTGTGCAAATTTATTATTATATATATCAGTTGGAATGTTTATTCCTGCCCATACTCATCCCACGCCTTGATCGCAATATCATCGACACTCATTGAAGTGAATGCATTGATGAAGGCTGAAGCCAGGCGGTCGTTGGTGATGAGAGGGATGTTGAAGTCGATGGCTGCACGGCGGATCTTGTAGCCGTTGGTGAGCTCGCCAGAAGAGAGGTTCTTCGGGATGTTGACTACCATGTCGATCTTCTTCTCACGGATGAGGTCGAGCGCCTGAGGCTGACCCTCTTCGCTTGGCCAGAAGACGATCTGGCAAGGGACGAAGTTCTCCATGAGATAGCGGTAGGTGCCGGCGGTGGCGTAGAGCTTGTAACCCTTCTCGACGAGCTGCTTGCAAGGGGTGAGGAGCGAAGCCTTCTGCTTGGCGTTGCCCGACGAAATGAGGACGCTCTTCTCAGGGATGCGGAGGCCGACAGAGAGCATCGACTTGAGGATGGCACAGTTGGTGTCATCGCCCAGACAGCCGACCTCACCGGTAGAGCTCATATCCACACCGAGCACAGGATCGGCCTTCTGCAGTCGGCTGAATGAGAACTGCGAGGCCTTGATGCCGACGTAATCGAGGTCGAACTCATTCTTGGTAGGACGCTCGTATGGGAGGCCCATCATGATCTTCGAAGCCAGTTCGATGAGGTTGAGCTTCAAGACCTTAGAGACGAATGGGAACGAGCGCGAAGCACGGAGGTTACACTCGATGACCATGATGTCGTTGTCGCGTGCCATGAACTGAATGTTGAACGGACCCGAGATGTGCAGCTCGGCCGCAATCTTCTTGGCCACCTTCTTGATACGACGGACGGTCTCGACATAGAGCTTCTGAGGAGGGAACTGGATGGTGGCATCGCCCGAGTGAACACCCGCATACTCGATGTGCTCAGAGATGGCGTAAGCCACGATCTCGCCCTTATCGGCCACGGCATCCATCTCGATCTCCTTCGCGCCCTCGATGAAGCGCGAGATGACCACCGGATGTTTCTGGCTGACGTTGGCCGCCATCTGGAGGAAGCGCACGAGCTCGTCTTGGTTAGAGCAGACGTTCATGGCCGCACCCGAGAGGACGTACGACGGACGGACAAGCACAGGGAAGCCGACTTTGGCGATGAACTCATTGACATCGTCCATGTTGGTGAGCTCCTTCCATGCCGGCTGCACGACACCGATGCGGTCGCACATGCTCGAGAACTTCTGGCGATCCTCCGCATTGTCGATATATTTGGCCTGCGTGCCGAGGATAGGCACCTTCTGTTCGTCAAGGCGCATAGCCAGATTGTTAGGGATCTGACCACCCACCGAGAGGATCACGCCATGAGGCTGCTCAAGGTCGATGATGTCCATGACGCGCTCGAAGGTCAATTCGTCGAAATAGAGGCGGTCGCACATGTCATAGTCGGTCGAAACGGTCTCAGGGTTGTAGTTGATCATGACTGAGCGATAGCCCTGCTTGCGGGCGGTGGTGAGGGCGTTGACCGAACACCAGTCGAACTCGACGGAAGAGCCGATTCTATAGGCACCAGAACCGAGGACAATAACTGCCTCGTTGGAGTTAGGAGTTAGGAGTGAGGAGTTAGGAGTTGTATAGTCAATATCATGAGCCACACCATTATAGGTAAGGTACAGATAATTCGTCTGAGCTGGGAACTCACCCGCCAGGGTATCGATCTGCTTGACCACTGGCACGATGCCGAGCTCCTTACGACGGGCGCGGACCTCCAGAATCTCCTTCTCAGCCTCTTCTGCCATATTGCCCTTGAGCAATGCGCGACCGATCTGGAAGTCAGAGAATCCCTTCTGCTTGGCTTCGAGGAGGAGAGGAGCAGGCACGTCCTTGATGTTATCGTACTGCTGGAGCTCATTGTCGGTCTTGACGATGCCCATGAGCTTCTGCAGGAACCACTTATCGATTTTGGTGAGGTCATGGATCTGATCGACGGTATAGCCGGCCTTCATGGCCTTCGAGATGACGAAGACGCGCTTGTCGGTTGGCTCACGGAGGGCCTTGTCGATGTCATCGATCTGCAATACCTTGTTCTCAAGGAAGCCGTGCATGCCCTGGCCGATCATGCGAAGACCCTTCTGGATAGCCTCCTCGAAGGTGCGGCCGATGGCCATAACTTCGCCTACAGATTTCATAGAAGAACCGAGCTCGCGATCGACGCCCTGGAACTTGCCGAGGTCCCAACGTGGGATCTTACAGACAATGTAGTCGAGTGCTGGCTCGAAGAATGCCGAGGTGGTCTTGGTAACCGAATTCTTGAGCTCGAACAAGCCGTAACCCAAGCCGAGCTTAGCAGCAACGAAGGCGAGAGGATAGCCGGTTGCCTTAGAGGCGAGGGCCGAAGAGCGCGACAGACGGGCGTTGACCTCGATGACGCGATAGTCCTCACTATTAGGGTCGTAGGCATATTGTACGTTACACTCGCCCACGATGCCGATGTGGCGGATGATCTTGATCGAAAGCTCGCGAAGCTTGTGATAGTCGCGATTGCTCAATGTCTGTGAAGGAGCCACAACGATCGACTCACCGGTGTGGATGCCGAGTGGGTCGAAGTTCTCCATATTACATACGGTAATACAGTTGTCATACTTATCGCGCACCACCTCATACTCGACTTCCTTCCAGCCCTTGAGCGACTTCTCGACGAGGATCTGTGGCGAGAAGCTCAATGCTTTGTTGCCTATAACTTCGAGCTGCTGCTCATCGTCGCAGAAACCTGAACCCAAGCCGCCGAGCGCGTAAGCTGCACGGATGATGACCGGATACCCGAGGTCCTTGGCTGCTGCCTTTGCCTCTTCGAGGGTGTTGCAGGCGTGGCTCTTGATGGTGTTGACGTTGATCTCGTCGAGCTTCTCAACGAAGAGCTCGCGATCCTCGGTGTCGATGATGGCCTGCACAGGGGTGCCGAGCACCTGCACGTTGTATTTCTCAAGGATGCCGCTCTCGTAGAGCTTGACGCCACAGTTGAGTGCTGTCTGGCCGCCGAAGCTCAGGAGGATGCCGTCTGGCTGCTCCTTCTGGATGACTTTCTCAACGAAGTATGGGGTGACTGGCAAGAAATATACGCGATCTGCCACACCCTCAGAGGTCTGTACGGTGGCGATGTTAGGATTGATCAGGATCGACTCGATACCTTCCTCCTTCAAGGCTTTCAAGGCCTGAGAACCTGAGTAGTCGAACTCACCGGCTTCGCCGATCTTGAGGGCGCCGGAACCGAGCAAGAGGACTTTCTTAACCATACCAGACCCCATCCCCGGCCCTTCCCCGTGGAGGGGAAGGGAGTGATTTGTATTGCTATTTGAATTATTCATTGTGCTCATATCTTATTAAATGTATGCTGTATTCACTCCCCCTCCCTCCACGGGAGGGGGTAAGGGGGGTGGGTCAGTTACAGGAGATTAAAGAATTCGCTAAAAATATACTCAGTATCAGTAGGGCCAGAAGATGCCTCTGGGTGGAACTGAGCCGAGAACCAAGGCATGGTCTTGTGGTGGATACCTTCGTTCGAACCATCGTTCATGTTGATGAAGAGAGGCTCCCAACCCTCAGGGATGGTGTCGTTATCGACTGCAAAGCCGTGGTTCTGTGAGGTGATGTAGCACTTCTCGGTAGGCTTGCCGTCCTTGCAGAGCTGCACTGGCTGGTTGTGACCACGGTGTCCGTACTTGAGCTTGCTGACCTTAGCACCAGCGGCAAGCGAGAGGATCTGGTTGCCCATGCAGATGCCGTAGATAGGCTTGCCGGTCTTCATGAACTCCTGCACGTGCTTTACGGTTGCACCACAGAGGTTAGGGTCGCCAGGGCCGTTAGAGATGAAGAGGCCGTCGAAGGTCTCACCCATAGCGTTGAAGTCATAATCCCAAGGGGTGACGGTAATCGAGACATCGTACTTGAGGAGCTCGCGGATGATGTTGTACTTCACACCCATGTCGATGAGACAGACCTTCTTTGCACCATTGCCGAAGTGCATCACTTCCTTGGTCGAAACGATGGCTACCTGATTGACGAGATTCGGATCTTCGAGCTCAATGTCTTCACCACCATCGATGGTGATCTTACCCTTCATCGAACCCTTTTCGCGAAGGATCTTGGTGAGTTCGCGGGTGTCGATGCCCTCAATGCCGACGGTCTGCTCGTCCTTGAGCCACTGAGCCAAAGAGCGATTTGCATTCCAGTGAGAGTATTCCTCTGAGTAGTCGCTGACCACCAATGCACGGACGTGAATGTGATCTGACTCGTAGTTCTCTGGTAAACCGGTGACCGAATTGCCATTGCCGGCAGGAACACCATAGTTGCCCACCAGTGGGAATGTCATCACCAGAATCTGTCCGCTGTAACTTGGGTCGGTCAATGACTCAGGATAACCCATCATGGCCGTGTTGAACACTACCTCGCCAGCGATAGGCTTCTCATAACCGAAGCTGAAGCCATGGAACACGTGACCGTCATCGAGGGTCAGTGTCATAGGCGTTTTGTTTTTGTACAATACCTCTTTTTCCATTTTCTTGCGCACTATTTATATATGTTCGCGTAAATAAATTTTGATTTAAACGCGATGTTTTGCGAAATATTGTTTTCTGATTAAAATTTTTTCGTTTTTTTTGAACACGGATTGAACGGATTTAACAGATTTGACGGATTATTTTTATTCTTGCTGAGAAATGTAAGCGTCGCAGACATCTGTTTTAATCTGTTCAATCAGTTCAATCCGTGTTCTTATTTTCAGCACTCACTTGCTTTCTTGACAAACGCCAGGAAGAGTGGGTGAGGGTGCAGTACCGAACTCTTGTACTCCGGATGGAACTGGGTGCCGATGTACCAAGGATGCTCAGGCACCTCGACGATCTCCACAAGACCATTCTCAGGGTTGCGGCCGACGCACTTCATGCCATTCTCCTCATATTGAGCAAGGTACTCGTCATTGAACTCATAACGATGGCGGTGGCGCTCCTGAATGAGCTCCTGACCGTAGATCTCGAGTGTCTTGCTTCCTTCCTGCAACTGGCAAGCGTAAGCTCCGAGTCGCATGGTGCCGCCAAGGTTCTTGAGGTTCTTCTGACTCTCCATGAGGTCGATGACGTTGTGTGGTGTCTCCTCGTCCATCTCACGGCTGTTCGCGTCGGTATATTTCAGTACGTTACGAGCGAACTCAATGACCATCATCTGCATACCGAGGCAGATACCGAAGGTCGGGATCTGATGGGTGCGGGTATATTCTGCGGCAATGATCTTGCCTTCGATGCCACGGGTGCCGAAACCAGGGCAGATGAGGACACCGGAAAGAGTGAGGAGTGAGGAGTTTTTGTCTTCGTAGGTCAGCTTCTCAGCCACATTCTCCTTGGTGATCTCCTCACTATTGATGAAGTGGATCTTGGTCTTCACGCCATTATAAACACCTGCCAGATGGAGGCTCTCACGGATGCTCTTGTAAGCGTCCTGCAAGTCATATTTGCCCACCAAGCCGATGTGAACTTCCTTGTTGGCT
This sequence comes from Bacteroidales bacterium, assembly GCA_045598885.1. Lineage (GTDB taxonomy): Bacteria > Bacteroidota > Bacteroidia > Bacteroidales > UBA3663 > Liminaster. The sequence continues at coordinate 5,028 of JAZRVB010000043.1, read as the reverse complement.
GATTTGAGCAAGTCGAGGAAACGATGCCAAGGAGCCATCGCTGGTGTCTCGCCTACAGGGATGCCGAACTTGCGGAGGATGGCAGCATCGAGGCCCTGTCGTTGCATGCTGACAGGCACTTCGTAGATGCTTGGCATATCTTCGCTTTGCACCACACATTCGAGATCGACATTACAGAAGGATGCTACCTTCAGGCGCATACTATCTGAGAGATGACGCTCGGTACGAAGCACCAGTACGTCTGGCTGGATTCCCATACCTTGCATCTCTTTTACAGAATGTTGCGTAGGTTTTGTCTTGAGTTCATCGGCCGCCTTGAGATAAGGCACATAGGTGAGGTGTACGCTCACAGCATCCTTGCCCAATTCCCAACGCAACTGACGGATGGCCTCCATGAAAGGCGCACTCTCGATGTCGCCAATCGTGCCACCGACCTCAGTAATCACGAAATCAGGCTTCTCCGACTTAGGATCCTCATAAAGACCCTCGCGCTTCATGCGATGCTTGATCTCGTCGGTAATGTGAGGAACGACCTGAATGGTCTTGCCGAGGTAATCGCCTCGACGCTCACGATCGATGACCGTCTTATAGATGCGACCGGTAGTGACCGAATTATTGCGCGTGGTGTGAATGCCCGTAAAGCGCTCATAGTGACCGAGGTCGAGGTCGGTTTCCATACCGTCTTCAGTAACATAGCACTCGCCATGCTCGTAAGGATTGAGCGTTCCTGGGTCGATGTTGATATAGGGGTCGAACTTCTGGATGGTTACTTTGAAGCCGCGAGCTTGCAACAGTTTGCCAATGCTGGCAGAGATGATTCCTTTTCCAAGTGATGACACAACGCCACCGGTGACGAAGATGTATTTCATTTCTTTAGTGTAATAAATGATTCTTTTTTTTGAACACGGATTTAACGGATTAAACAGATTTGACGGATAAATAGTTATGATTTATCAGATTAACGCACCAATAATATAAAATCCGTTTGATCCGTTAAATCTGTTTAATCCGTGTTCTTTTAATTTTTCTCGTACCAGTCAAGATAAGACTGCAACGCCAATCTCAACCCGCCAGGGGTAGGATAGTGGCCAGTGAAGTACCAGTCGCCAGGGTGATTCGGGATGGCTTCGTGCAGGCCTTCGATGCTCTGATAGACGAGCTCGATAGGAGTGGTGACGTTGGCAGGACGAAGCAGCTCCACCATCTTCTCGTTCAGTTCTTCGGCCGTAAAAGGCTCATAGAGTTTGCGGATAGGATTCTCTGGGATGATGACGTCCTTCGAATCGCTCGTAGAGAGCAGGTCGGTAGGGATAGGCGTCTTGTCCAGCAGCTTTTTGCACTCGGCAGCTACTTCATTGATCAGATAGCCCATGCCTCGGTCATTGAGCAAAGCGATGGCTCCCTGGAAGGCGATGAAATCTCCGATGCGACTCATGTCGATGCCATAGAAATCAGGATAACGCACCTGAGGGGCAGACGAGACGATGACGATCTTCTTTGGGTGCAGACGGTCGAGGATCTTGATGATACTCTCGCGAAGAGTCGTTCCTCGCACGATGCTGTCATCGATCACCACCAGATTGTCTTCCTTCGGACGAACTACACCATACGTAATATCATAGACGTGAGCGGCAAGATCGTTGCGCGAACCGCCTTCGGTAATAAACGTGCGGAGCTTAATGTCCTTAGCCACAATCTTTTCTGCGCGAATCTTCGGATTCAGTTCTCGCATACCATCGACCATACCCATGTAAGCCACCTCGGCCGTATTTGGGATGTACGAGATAACGGTATTGTCGGTCTCACCATTGATTGCCTTGAGGATGGCCGGCTGCAACTGACGGCCGAGGGTCTTGCGCTCCTGATGGATGTCTCGGTCGTTGCCTCGGCTGAAATAGATGCGCTCGAAGCTGCACTTCGCATTCTGCTTGGCTGGCAGGATCTGCTTCAAAGAGACGTTGGCGTTGCGATTGACGATCAACGCCTGTCCGGGTTGCAGTTCGTTGATCTGTTCGCTCTCGATGGCGAAGGTCGTCTGCAATACAGGACGCTCGCTGGCGATGGCTACAATCTCGTCGTCGGCATAATAGAAAGCCGGACGGATGCCCCAAGGGTCGCGCATAGAGAAGAGCTCGCCACTACCCGTGAGGCCGCACATCACGTAACCGCCATCGAAGTGTGGCATGGTGGTTTTGAGCACGTTGGCCACATCGATGTGACTGTCGATGTAATCGGTAATCTGCATGCCTTCGAGGCCTTTGTCCTTGGCGATGTTGAAGAGTCGCTCCACCTCACGATCGAGGCGATGGCCCATGAGTTCGAGGAGGATATAAGAGTCGCTATAGATGCGAGGGTACTGGCCTTGGCGGGTCAATACATCGAACACCTCAGCGATATTGGTCATGTTGAAGTTGCCGCAGAGACAAAGGTTCTTAGCCCTCCAGTTGTTGCGGCGGAGGAAAGGGTGCACATACTTCAATCCACCCTTGCCCGTGGTAGAATAACGAAGATGACCCATGTACAGCTCGCCATGGAAGGCAGGGCCGGCACAAGGGTCGTCGGGATCGGTAGTAGCTACCTGACGGTAAACAGAGGCGAATACACGGTCGATGGCGTCTTTGCCCTCGGCTTTTTCGCGATACATGTATTCATGTCCGGGTTGCTGATCGAGTTGGACACAGGCGATACCTGCACCCTCCTGTCCGCGGTTGTGTTGCTTCTCCATCATCAGATAGAGTTTCCCCAGCGCCCAGTTGTCTGTACCGTATTTCTCGCGGTAGTAAGAAAGCGGCTTTAGGAGGCGGATCATGGCGATGCCGCACTCGTGTTTAAGTTGTTCCATAAAGAAGACCCTCCCCCGGCCCCTCCACAGGGGAGGGGAGTAGTTAGTATTTTGTTGAGTTAAACAATAATATTATTTATAAGAACAATCGTAAGTAATAAAGATGATTCTTATTTTTCTTGTGTCAAAAAAACTGTCCAAAAAGGTGACCACTCCCCTCCCTTGTGGAGGGGTTTGGGGAGGGTCAATTATTGTTAGTTATACGCCGCCTCACCATGCTCATAGATATCAAGACCTTCTTCCTCGATGCGCTTCTCAACGCGGAGGCCGTGAGTCTTCTTGATAACTGTGAAGATGATCATGCCGATAACGAATGCGAATACAGCAACGACTACTGCACCGAGAGCCTGAACGCCCACGCTACACTCCACACCATCGAGCTCAGGATTGCAGAACACACCCGTGAGGATGGTGCCGAGAAGGCCACCTACACCATGTACTGAAACTGCACCTACAGGATCATCAACGTGACAAACCTTATCGATAAAGCTTACACTCCAGCACATTACCACACTGACGATGAGGCCGATGAGTGCTGCTGCCCAGATATCCACACAATCGCAACCAGCTGTGATGCCGACCAATCCGGCAAGGACACCGTTGCAAACCATTGAGAGTGAAGGCTTGCCATCGATCACCCAAGTATAGATGAGTGCTGCAATACCGCCCACAGCTGCTGCCATATTGGTAGTCACGAAGACGTGTGCGGCAGAGATTGCGCTTGCTTCGTCGGCAATAGCGACGGTTGAACATGGGTTGAAACCGAACCAGCCGAGCCAGAGGATGAAGACACCCAGTGCTGCCAGCGTGAGATTGTGACCAGGGATAGCGCGACTCTTGCCGTCCTTGCCATACTTGCCGATACGAGGACCAAGGACGATAGCACCAGCCAATGCCAATGCACCACCACAGAGGTGAACGACGGTCGATCCTGCGAAATCATGGAAGCCCATCTCAGCGAGCCAACCGCCACCCCAAGACCAATGGCCTTCGATAGGGTAGATGAAGAGGCTGATCAGCAGAGAATAAACGATATACATCGAAAATTTGGTGCGCTCAGCCATCGAACCAGATACGATGGTAGCTGTAGTAGCACAGAATACCGTCTGGAAGATGAATGTTGCCTCTGCAGGAATATTCGAATCCTCGCCGATGAAGCAGAACCCGCTCCAACCGAGCAATCCGTGATCCGAACCATACATCATCGAGAAGCCGACGAGCCAGAAGATCACCGTTCCTGCCATAAAGTCGCAGAAGTTCTTCATCAATATATTAGCAGTGTTCTTTGCGCGTGTCATTCCCGCCTCGACCAATGCAAAACCTGGCTGCATCCAGAACACCAACATGGCACCTAAAAGTACCCAAAGAGTATCAATACCGTTCATGATAAAAAGACCCTCCCCCTGCCCCTCCCTCGCTAAAGCTCGTCTTCTCGCTGAAGGCTTATCAAGCCTTCTTCTCGCTGCGAGGACCACAAGGGAGGGGAGTAGTTTGTAATGCTGCGGAGGGTTTGCAGCTATATGATTATACCTTAAATAAAATAGCTCCTGAATTATAGATAGTATGTGTCCTTTTCGCGGAAGATTACTATCTATTCCCCTCCCTTGTGGAGGGGCCAGGGGAGGGTCTTTTACTTCTTATCCCTCAACACCACATCTCCATGCTCACCTGTTCTGATCGAGTAGCAGTCGAGCACATCGCTCACAAACACACGACCATCGCCTACGTTGCCGGTGTGTGCTGTCTCAAGGAACACCTTGACAGTACTCTCCAGGAACTGATCACGGCAGATGATGGTGATGTGCATACGCTCAATCATATCGGTGCTATAAACTACACCACGATAGATACGCTCCTGACGGCTCTGTCCGATACCGTGGCAGTCGTGATATTCAAACCAGTCGATGTCAGCGTTCAAAAGCGCCTCCTTGACCTCTTCGAACTTGGTCTTGCGGATGATAGCTTCAATCTTCTTCATTGTTGTTCAGATTTATACTTTTTCCCTTTTCCTTTATACTTAAAAAAGGCAAGCACCCTCAGCAAGCGCCAAGTTGAAAATGAATGCAATAGACGCAAGAAAATGGAAACGATTCGCTTAATCTGTTTCGCAGCACTTGCCTCAGATGCTTGCCGTGTCAATTTCTAATTACAATGTCAATCCAATGACAAAGAAAACCTTATCTGTC